>JADJOH010000007.1:897500-1197500 GCA_016713925.1 Bacteroidota bacterium | reverse complement strand
AAGAGCTACTTCCTGTTGCTATAAGGATTACATCAAAATTCGTTGTGGTTTCATCCTGGAGTGTAATTTCCCATTGATCATTTATAAACCGGAGTCCTGCTATCCCGCATTGCATTTTAATGATAATATTATTTTCCCGGGCTTCATTCAAAAATGTGTTGATTATTGTTTGTGATGAATCTGTTATCGGAAACATTCTGCCGTCGTCCTCCGTCTTCAACTCTACTCCTCTGTCGTTAAACCAGGCTATAGTATCACCGGGAGCGAATTTGTGAAACGGGCCCATGAGTTCCTTCCTCCCTCTTGGATAAAACTTAACCAACTCTCGCGGGTCAAAGCAGGCATGTGTTACATTACATCTGCCTCCGCCGGAAACTTTTACTTTACTGAGTACGTGATTGCTCTTTTCAAAAATAGTTACTTCTACCTCCGGCTGAAGTTCTGCCAATCGGATGGCTGCAAAGAAACCCGCTGCGCCTCCCCCTACGATCGCCGCCCTTTTTTTCAAGGCCTTTTTTCTCATGCTTGGCGGGTGCTAATTATTACTTGTTGGTATACATCAAATAAGAAATAGCAATATGGCGCTTACTTTCGGAAAGTATCGTTAGATTCGAGGATAGTTACTGTACTCACTTTCATGGGATATGATTTTACCACATCATCTTCCTTTAAAATTTCAGCACTTAATACTCCTTTTAATGCATCACTGTAACTCATGGGTGATTCAGTTCCTTCGCGAAGACTTCTGGCTAACGGTACAGCTTCACTTTTATCAGTCACAATCGTAATAAACATGTTTTTTGTTTGCCAGTACTTTTTAATAGCTGCATTCACTTTCTCTTGCGTACATCCTGCCAGCAATTGATCAGCAGTTTCAAGCCAGTTATTCCTATTGTAAAAACGGCTATCCATCAGGTAACCCAATTGTTGCTCTGATGTTTGTGCATAGAGTTTCATATAGGAGCGAAGGAATTCTCTGGTCAATTCAAAATCTTCCTTGCTCATCCCTTTAGAAATAAGCTCATCCATCTCTTTGATGGCCATTCTAAGGGCGAAGTGTGCATGACCTGTTTCAATTGTAGAAAGTTCAGGATATTGACCTTTTAGTCCTTTAGCGGTTTGAACCGGACGAATCCAAATGGAGAAATAGTTAGATCGCCGCGGGAAACCGGGTCTGGGCAACATATTGGATCCTCCGTTATTGTACCATTCAATATAGCTATAATCTCCATAATTCATAGAGCGTTGCTCACGGATTTTCTGATACAGGCGGGAATAGGATTTACGATGTTCCCCAAGCCACGAATTTGCTATCATTAAAGCAGCGAAGTCATCATTGGCCCTTGTAATGGTCATGGGGAAACCGGCAAAAATCGCGGAGCCTAATGCATTGTCTTTTGAAACAATTTCAACTTCGATACCATTAGGTATTCTGGCAATGGCCATCTCCGGTAAAGGCGATTTCATCTCCGGCAGCATTGCCATGTCTGATTTTAATTTATTCAAAAACTCAGGGGTGTAATTTCCGGCTATACCTATCGTTAGATTTGTTTTTGTAAAATAATTCAGGTAATGATTCTTAACATCTTCTAATGTACTGCTCTTGATTCCTTCAGATGTTCCTGCCACAGGATGTTGATAAGACGAACCTCTGAACAGGAAATCCTCCAGAAGTTTCTTCGAATATTCTTCATCAGAGGAAGTGCGGATGACTTCATCGATATAATTCTGCTGGTTCGACTTAACCCGTTTAAAATCTTCTTCCTCAAATCTTGGAGTAAGAATCAATCCTTTCAAGACCGGGTAAAATTTATCCAAATGATCGCGATGAACACTAAAAGTGAATATACTCACTTCTTTATCTACGGACACATTATACCCCGACGCCCATGGATAAATCAGATCCTTGATGGCGGTGCTGCTCAACTCCTTTGTGCCACCTTCTGCTATAACATTTGCAGTTAAGGAGGTGAGTCCGGCTTTGTTTTTAGGATCAGACATAGACCCGTTTTTAAACATCAGTTTCACCACAACTTTATCCGACTTCGGAAGCTTAAGCTCTATCACCTCAGAGGCTTTGGCGGTGAAAGAGGAAAGTATAATTATTAAACAGAGTAATTTTTTCATAGTGTTATTTGGCAATATTATTTAACCGGACAATTTTCATCAGCAGAAATGGTAGCAATCGTAAGACCTTGTGGTGTCAGGTATTTCTGAGCAGCCTTCATCATCTCTTCGGCGGTCACTTTTCCATACTTTTCATAAGCAGTATTAATAGACTCCGGATTGCCGGTGACCCATGTATAGAAGGAAACACTTTCTGCAATCCGGGTAGGACTATCCATTCCCATCGCGAAACTATAACGCAGCCGCATTTTAGCTTCTTCAATTTCCTTAGCAGTGAAGGGCGTCTTTTTTGCTACTTCGATTACCTTATTCATTTCATCGCGTACGTATTGCATGTCTTTTGTATCTACCAATGAAGCCTGAATTTTTGCCAGGTAAGGGTCACGCGTTAAGAAAAAGGATGCCCCCAAATCTCTTGCTTTTTGCTCAGTGACCACCAGTTTATTGTACAATGCAGATTTTTCAGAGAATAAAATGGTGAGAAATAAATCCAGGGCAACAGATTCATTGTTGGTTTCACTATAGGCCGGTGCTTTATAATTGAGTGAAACTACCGGTGGGAAATTCGCTTTTGTTACATGTGTGTATTTCGTTTCCTTTTGATCAGGTTCTGTTGGGATTTTTGCAACATAGTTACCCGTTTGCCAGCTTCCAAAATATTTTTCGGCAAGCATATTTACTTTTTCGGAAGTGACGTCACCAACTACCAGAATTGTTGCATATTCCGGACGATAAAATCTTTTGAAGAATTCAATAGAATATTCATACTGATTGGGCATATCCACTATATCTTTAAAAAATCCCATGGTGGTATGTTTATAGGTATGGGTGGCGAAGGCGATATCATTCACTTTTTCATCCAGCAACACAAAAGGGCTGGCAGAATTTTTCGTGTATTCTCCTTTTACAGCCCCGGCCTCTGTTTTAAAATCCTGCACTGAATATTTCAAATTCATAAAACGGTCGGCTTCGAGTTCAAACATTTTATCCAGTTTGGCGGCATTCCCGGTCATATGATACACAGTTCGGTCCAGCCAGGTGTTGGCGTTGGCACTGGCTCCTGTGGCTTTCAAGGCATCGCTATATTGTTCTTTGGAATACTTTTCAGTTCCACGGAAACATCATATGCTCAAAAAAGTGAGCGAAACCGGTTTTCCCTTCTTCTACTTCCTCGCGGGAGCCCACTCTTACCACAATATAAAACGCAGCCAATCCGGGACTATCGTAAGGAATAGTAACCACGTTAAGCCCATTGGGTAATTTCTTTTGCTGAATCGGGTAAGGAAGAATTTTGTTTTGAATGTCGGTACCATTATTTCCGGCATACACCTGTAAACACGCCACCCCTAATAGTAGTAATGACAGCTTGATTTTTTTCATAATGTAGTAATTCTTGCTACGAATATAGCAAAGGCAGTCGTGGGACAAATAATTAATCGACAATCAGGTAATTTGCAACGACAAAATTCGCGGCTTCCGGCTTCCTGCTTCCTGCTTCCGGCTACCAGCTACCAGCTACCGGCTTACTTTATTTTGAAGAAGCTATTCCAATTGAAAAATGATAATTATGTTACGATACAAATTAAAAGCACAAAGTGGGAGACAATGAGGCTGTCCTCGATGCAGTAAACATCGCACCCCGTCGCGACCAAAAGTTCTCAGAGCAACGCATTCAACTTGCCTCTCAACCCAAGGCGGGTAGCCGGTAGCCGGCAGCCGGAAGCCATATTTTCAAAGCTAAAAACACTATGTTAATATAAAATCTTATGGTTAAGTAAGCATTCCGCCATCAACATTAATTACTTGTCCGGTAATATATGCCGACCAGTCGCTTGCCAGGAAGACCACTGTTTTAGCCACATCTTCCGGAGTTCCACCGCGTTTGAGAGGAATTTGTTCCCGCCATTGTTGAACGGTTTCAGGGGCCAGGGCGCCGGTCATTTCTGTTTCGATAAATCCGGGTGCAATAGCATTGCATCGAATATTTCTGGAACCCAGTTCCAACGCTATGGATTTTGTAAAGCCAATCATTCCTGCCTTTGAAGCGGCATAATTTGCTTGTCCGGCATTCCCTTTTACACCTACCACTGAAGAAATATTGATGATACTCCCCTTTCGTTGTTTCAACATTGGACGCTGACAGGCTTTGGTGATATTAAATGCACTTTTCAGGTTAGTGCGTATGACCTCATCAAATTGTTCTTCCGTCATCCGCATCAATAAATTATCCCGGGTAATTCCTGCATTATTTACCACAATTTCCAGAGATCCAAAATCTGTCAAAATATTATTAATCAATTCATCAGCAGCCTTGAATTCAGATGCATCCGATTGATATCCTTTCGCTTTTACACCTAAAGTTTGCAACTCCTTTTCAAGTTCAGCAGCTTTATCGGGCGAACTAAGAAACGTAAAGGCCACATTTGCCCCCTGCTGTGCTAATTCAAGAGCAATCCCTCTTCCAATACCTCTGGAAGCACCCGTAATCAATGCGTTTTTTCCGGTTAAGAGTTTTATCATAATATTAATTCTTGGAGTATTGGTTTAATTCCGTTTATTTTGCCAAAGATAATTAAGGAACTCATCTAAAAAATTGTTGTAATCTTGTACTATTAAATCCGAAGGTTACTTCATGCTTTAAAAGCTCTCAAAACAATTCAACTAAAATAAAAAATTATGAAAAAAATTCTCGCCATTGCGCTCCTGGTAGCCGGACTTTCTTCTGCACATGCACAGGAAGGTGTTCGTCTGGGTTTGAAGGGTTCATTCTTCTCTACCTGGCTATTTAATAAAAACGTCTCTGACCAAAATGCTAGTCTTGACTATGCCTCTTCCTTCGGTCCTACAGTTGGCGTTCAGGCCATCTTTATGTTCAAGGAAACCTATGGAATGAGCGCTGAGATCGTTTACGCATCTCATAAACAAAAATATGATGGATACTTCGGTGATGAAGACAATGTTTTTAATGTTGAAACTACTGTGAGTTATTTGGATATTCCACTCTTATTCAGAGTTGCGTCACCTAAAGGACCTTATTTCGAAATCGGACCTCAGTTTTCATTGTTGATGGGTGCAAAAGAAACACTTGAATTTGATCAGAATTCATCTTCAGAATTTAATTATACAGATAAAGATTTCAAAGATGATTTTGCCGGATTTGGCGTTGCAGGTGTACTGGGTTTCGGTATTGATATTAAACTAACTGACAAGATCAACCTGACTACAGGTTTGCGTTTTGGTTATATGTTCACGGATGCCACCACCGAGTATTCAGAAAACGAGTTAGAGGATCTGAGTGATAAGGAAAATCTAAGTGCAACTTCATCTTTTGCGCATTATGAAGCTGAAAAGGGGTTAGGAAATCCTCAAAATAAATTAGATTATCAAAAGACATCTCGTGTATTTGGAGGTCTGCAATTGGGAGTGCAGTTTGTTTTGGATTAATCATTCCGTTAAAACCCATAAAAAAAGGGAGGTCATTTGACTTCCCTTTTTTTATAAGTTATTCTTTTTTAGGTAATAGTGAAATTTCAATTACGATAGTTACCGATGTGTTTGCCTAATTTAGGCCAATTCAGTTTACACGATCTATAAGGATGTATACTTGAAAAATGGCTGGGTTTAGCTGCTCAATATTACTATGTATTTATACATACAAAATGGCAACTAAAGCCTTCTATCATACATTTACATTTGCAGGCAATTTTGGCGCGGAATAGGTAGCTTAATTGGGGTAGAATATCCAGCCGGAAAGATAACAGGCCATGAAATAGCGAAAACACTCTGGTCATATACAAGGAAACATATTTAATCGGGAGCAACCTGGAGTCTTTATCTAAGCGGTCTAGAGTTAATTTGTTTGATAGACAATGATTTAGAGTTGGAAAAGAAGCGTTATTATATGTATTTTGTACCTAAATGAATTGTGACTAATATTGTAACTAGCAAAACTTCTATTATGAAAAAAATATTTATTATCATTTTATTCTGTATTATTTCCTCAAAAGCAGAAGCGCAATGGACTACAATTTCTCAATCTGTTGGTGCAGTTGAGTCTATGGAATTTGTTTCACCTACAAAAGGATTTGCATCCAGTACATTTGGTACCTCCGTTAGCAATGATGGCGGCGTCTCATGGGCTACAACACAAATATCCGGGGTTCGTGATGTTGATTTTATAGATGCTTTAAATGGCGTCGCAATTGGATGGTTTGGTTTAATTAAACAGACAAATGATGGAGGAGTTAATTGGTCGACAATTACTCCTCCTAATTCAACTTCTTTATGGGGTGTTTCAATGATAAGTATTGATACTTTTTTTATATCGATAGCCGGTGGTAAGGTTTACCGGACATATAACGGAGGGGCGTCATTCACGATTCAGACTGTAAATACAACAGGATCAGCCATGACAGATATTGTCTTTACAAGCGGACAAAATGGTTGTGTCACAGCATCGGGTGGAAAAATTTATCAGACAACAAATGGAGGAAATACCTGGGGAGCGCCGGTATACACACCACCGATTACTGCGGGAATGAATGCTCTTTTTTTTGTAAATGCAAGTGTTGGTTATGCTGTAGGCTCAAGCGGTATTATTGTTAAAACTATTAACGGAGGTAGCACTTGGACACCCCAGACAAGCGGGACGTTACGTTCCTTACGTAGTATTCATTTTTGTGATATTAGTAATGGATTTGCCGTAGGAGATTCCGGTACCGTATTGAGAACTGTAAATGGGGGTGCAACCTGGTTTTTTGAGAATGTTCCCTCTACTATTGATCTGGAAGCTGTTCATGTATTTAATCCTAATTCTGCTATTATTGGCGGATTAAATGTGTTTTACAAGAATACCAATTTAACCACGGATATAGGAGAAATAGAAACAAACTATAGTTGTAGTGTTTTCCCAAATCCGGGTAATGATTATATAAATATTAATCTTTCTCCCGCTATAAATAACGGAAGAATGGTAATTACGGATTTAACAGGAAGGATCTTGATAAATGACAACTTCATTGGAAAAGAAAAGAGTTTAGATATTTCCGAATTACCTCGAGGTTTATACCTATTGCAGATTTCTAACGGAAATTTCTTTGTTCAAAGGAAAATCATTAGAAATTGATAGTCATTTGGCATAAACTTGATTTGTTTCAAAGTGAAAGCAAGTAAAAAATTTGAACTCAAACTGTGGACAAGTCCTTGTAAATTCAGCTAGACGACTTTAAACCATTAACTTAATAGCTCTCCGTTAAAGTCATTTTAAATCAACAACACAACGGGATAGATGAAAAGAACCTTTTGTAGGTTCAGAAATCTATGGTTATTGAGGATTTTACAGAAAAGGGCGCTATATTTTTTATATAAACTATTTAAATTCAATGAATTTAAGCAGTTACTTTGCCCAATACTTCAGCCATGGTTTTACCAATGAATGCCGGTGAATCTACCACATGAATACCACATTCGCGCATGATGGCCATCTTTGCTGCTGCCGTGTCTTCAGCTCCTCCAACAATAGCTCCGGCGTGACCCATACGACGTCCGGGAGGTGCAGTTTGTCCGGCGATAAATCCAACCACCGGCTTTTTATTTCCATTTGCTTTGATCCATCTCGCGGCTTCTGCTTCTAATCCTCCTCCGATTTCACCGATCATCACGATTCCCTGGGTTTCCGGATCATTCATAAATAATTCGACCGCTTCACGTGTAGTTGTTCCGATGATTGGATCTCCGCCAATTCCAATAGCAGTAGTCACGCCTAAACCTGCTCTTGCTACCTGATCTGCAGCCTCATAGGTTAATGTACCTGATTTAGAAACGATACCCACCGGCCCTCTTTTGAAAACAAAACCGGGCATAATACCCACTTTTGCTTCTCCCGGAGTAATTACTCCCGGACAATTCGGTCCGATCAACCGGCACTTACGACCGTTCAGGTATTCCTTCACCATGATCATATCGCGGGTTGGAATGCCTTCTGTAATGGCTACGATCAATTCAATTCCGGCCTCGGCAGCTTCCATCATGGCATCTGCAGCAAAGGCAGGTGGTACAAAAATGATAGAAACATTAGCTCCTTCCTTAGCAACAGATTCTGCTACTGTATTGAAAACAGGTTTGTCCAGATGTTTGGTACCCCCTTTTCCGGGCGTAACCCCTCCTACTACATTTGTCCCATACTCAATCATTTGAGTGGCATGGAAGGTGCCTTCGTTACCGGTAAAACCTTGTACGATGATTCTGGAATTTTTATTGACGAGTACGCTCATAGGGTTGATTTATCAGAGTTGCAAAACTAATAAAAAGCAAGTGCCTTTCGAAGTCAATTAATTTCTTAAAACGATGTATTGCTATACAGTTTAAATTTAAGGGTTTGCGATTGTTCTGATCTGTCTTATCATTGCGTCATCCCGGATGATGCAATCTTTTTAAACCCTAAATTTGCTTTTCTATTCAAATCGAAACATGCAATCTCCTCTTCCATATTCTCCGAACAACAAAATCCGTATCGTCACTGCCGCCAGCCTTTTCGATGGTCATGATGCCTCTATCAACATCATGCGTCGTATTATTCAAAGCAGTGGAGCCGAAGTTATCCATCTGGGTCATGACAGATCTGTTATTGAAGTGGTGAATTGTGCTATTCAGGAAGATGCCAATGCGATTGCCATGACTTCCTATCAGGGTGGCCATATGGAGTATTTTAAATATATGCATGACTTATTGAAAGAAAGAGGATGCGGGCATATTAAAATTTTCGGCGGCGGAGGTGGTACGATCTTGCCGGAAGAAATCAAGGAATTGCAGGAATATGGGATCACCCGTATTTATCATCCCGATGACGGTCGAACGATGGGCCTGCAGGGGATGATCAATGATATGATGCAGCGCTGTGATTTTCCAACCGGATTTAATCTTAACGGAGAGGTTGGGAAAATTGGAGCGAAGAATCATTATGCAATAGCAAGACTCATCTCAGCAGCCGAGAATAACCACGAAGAATTTGAAAAATACCATTCAGAAATTAAAAAGGCGGCCGATAAAGCAAAAGTACCCGTTCTCGGAATTACCGGTACAGGAGGTGCAGGAAAATCAAGTCTGGTAGATGAGTTGGTGCGTCGTTTTCTGGTTGATTTTACCGATAAGTCGATTGCTATTATTTCCGTGGATCCCTCAAAGAGGAAAACCGGCGGAGCATTGTTGGGGGACCGCATACGTATGAATGCCATAAACAATGATCGTGTGTATATGCGGTCACTGGCAACACGACAGAGTAATCTGGCTTTATCAAAATATGTACAGGAAGCCATTGAAATTGTGAAAGCTTCCGGATTTGATTTGATCATTTTGGAGACCTCAGGCATTGGACAAAGTGATACGGAAATAACTGAGCATAGTGACATGTCGCTGTATGTAATGACTCCTGAATATGGAGCCGCTACGCAATTGGAAAAAATTGATATGCTCGATTTTGCCGATGTGATTGCCTTGAATAAATTTGATAAAAGAGGGGCATTGGATGCGTTGCGTGACGTGAAAAAGCAGTTCAAGCGGAATCATCAATTATGGGATGCCGATGATGATTCTCTTCCCGTTTACGGCACTATTGCCTCCCAGTTCAATGATCCGGGGATGAATCGTCTCTATAAACTGGTCATCGATAAACTTTCCGAAAAAACAGGCTCTCCCCTGCGATCCACTTTTACCATCACCGATGAGATGAGTGAGAAAGTGTATATCATCCCTCCTCACCGCACTCGCTACCTCAGTGAGATTTCGGAAAATAACAGGAAGTATGACCAATGGACCAAAGAGCAATCTGAAGTAGCTCAAAAGCTTTTTGGAATCGGGAAAGCCATGGAAGCGTTGTCAGATTTAACCATTGCCGATAAAGAAAAGGCGATCGATACATTGAGATCCGCTTACGCGGAATGGGAACTGCGTCTGGATGGTCAAAATAAAAAACTTTTACAACAATTACCCGTCAAGATAAAATCTTATAAAAGCGACTTCTATATTTTTAAAGTTAGAGATAAAGAAATTAAAATCCAAACCTGGTATGAGTCGTTATCACATACCCGAATTCCGAAAGTGGCTGTTCCTGATTTCGAAGCATGGGGAGAACAATTGAAATGGATGTTGCAGGAAAATTTCCCGGGTGAATTTCCATTTACTGCCGGTGTTTTCCCCTTTAAACGTGAAGGCGAAGATCCAACACGAATGTTTGCAGGTGAAGGCGGTCCGGAAAGGACGAATTACCGTTTCCATTATGTTTCCCTTGGAATGCCGGCGCATCGTTTGAGTACCGCTTTCGATTCCGTTACACTCTATGGTCATGATCCCGATTACCGTCCGGATATCTATGGAAAAATTGGTAACTCAGGAGTAAGTATCTGTTGTCTGGATGATGCCAAGAAACTCTATAGCGGATTTAATCTTGCCGATCCAAAAACATCAGTGAGTATGACGATCAATGGTCCTGCTGCCATGCTCACCGGTTTTTTCATGAATGCCGCGATTGATCAGCAATGTGAATTGTACATAAGGAAACATGGACAGGAAGAGTTGGTGAATGAAAAGATCAATGAGATTTATAAGAAAAGAGGAGCCGTTCGTCCCCGTTATAATGGAGAATTACCAAAAGGAAATGATGGTCTCGGATTAATGTTGCTGGGTGTTACCGGTGATCAGGTGCTGCCGAAGGAGGTATATGAAAAGATAAAAGCAGAGACCTTATCCCAAGTGCGTGGTACGGTTCAGGCGGATATCCTGAAGGAAGATCAGGCGCAGAATACCTGTATTTTCAGCACTGAGTTCGCCCTGCGTTTGATGGGCGATATGCAGGATTATTTTATTCGTAACAGCATCCGTAACTTTTATTCCGTTTCCATCTCCGGTTATCATATTGCAGAAGCAGGAGCAAATCCGATCACGCAGTTGGCGTTCACCCTGGCGAATGGATTTACCTATGTCGAATACTATGCCAGCCGTGGAATGGACATCAATGCCTTCGCTCCTAACCTCAGCTTCTTCTTCAGCAATGGAATTGATCCGGAGTATTCGGTTATCGGTCGCGTGGCGAGACGAATCTGGGCCAAGGCAATGAAATTAAAGTACAATGCCAATGAAAGAAGTCAGATGTTGAAATATCATATACAGACATCAGGCCGCTCCTTGCATGCACAGGAAATTGATTTCAACGACATCCGTACTACACTTCAGGCTTTGTATGCCATTTATGACAATTGCAATTCTCTTCATACCAACGCCTATGATGAAGCCATCACTACCCCCACTGAGGAAAGTGTGCGACGTGCCATGGCCATTCAACTTATCATCAACAGAGAATTAGGTCTCGCAAAAAATGAAAACCCATTGCAAGGCGCATTTATTATTGAAGAACTTACCCGATTGGTGGAAGAAGCCGTCTTATCAGAATTTGATCGCATCACAGAGCGAGGCGGAGTTTTAGGCGCTATGGAAACCATGTACCAGCGCGGAAAAATTCAGGAAGAGTCCTTGTATTATGAAACACTGAAGCATACCGGAGAATATCCGATCATTGGTGTGAATACTTTCCTCAGCAGTAAGGGCTCCCCTACTGTTATGCCGAAAGAGGTTATTCGCGCTACCACTGAAGAGAAGGAATATCAGATCACCATGTTGAAGGAGCTGCATCATCGTAATTCCGACCGCTCCGCGACTTTGCTTCGTGATTTACAGTTGACTGCTATTCAAAACCGGAATATGTTTGAAGCCATGATGGAGGTAGCGAAGTATTGCTCTCTTGGACAAATTACTACGGCTTTGTTTGAAGTTGGAGGGCAGTATCGACGCAATATGTAAGAATTCAGAATTCAGAATTGAGAATTGAGAATTGAGAATGTAGAATTGAGAAAGTAGAATTAAGTCAATCCTGCTTGCTTGAGGAGAGTTGAAAAAGGCTTATTTAGGAGATGGATGTTGGCGTTAAGGTATAGTTTATAGAGTGAGCCATTGTGATTTTGATTGGTTTGAATGGAGATGGTTCATTTAGACTTTTTTTAATCGCTTTTAGATGTATAGTTTTACCTGAGCGCATTAATTGGGTTTTCGATTGGAACTTGAGCCACTTTTTGGTCAGCCAACTTAGCAGCCGGGTAAAATAAATATTAGAGGTTTGATTGACATTAATCATTGCATTTTCTTGAATTGATGGTTCACTTTACATTGAAATAAAATCATCAAACCCATGAAAAAATCCTTACTTCTGATTGGAATTTTTATAAGTGCTATGGCAATTGCGCAAAATCCTGTCTTAAATCCGTCCTTTGAAAACTGGACATTGGGTGAGCCGGATGAGTGGACTACCAATAATGCTCCCGGTTTTTCTGTCCCGATACAGCAAAATAATACCGGGCATACCGGAAATTATGCTGTAAGTGGGTTTGTTACTCAGATTGGAGTAAATACGCCGTTCCCTCCCATCCTGAACAGTACGGATATCGCCGGTAACCCTCATCCGGTGGCAATGTCCTATACGAATATGTCGTTTTACTACAAACTGAATTTGACAGGTAGTGGTGAGTTTTTTAATGCAGGTGTGGTAATTTCAGATGTTTCTCAATCAGGAATTGGCGGTGGAGTACAGCAATTCTTTAGTACTGCCAATACCAACACTTTTGCATTGGCCAATGTTCCGATTTCATATATTCCGGGTGGTACTCTGCCGGTGCTATTATTACCTTTACTATAAGTGATACACTCTCGGGAGCCGGATTACAAATAGGATCCTATTTCAGACTGGATGATGTGAGCTTGAATTTTGCTTCTGGAATTCAAGATAATCAAAATGGAAATTTTATATTAAGTCCTTATCCTAATCCGGCAGTTAATTTTATTAATATTCCTTTTTCTATTCTGGGAGGAAAGAATTATGCACTATGTATTTATGACATCAATGGTAAAGAGATAAGTAAGTTGGATTATTTAAACATGCCCAAAGGATCTTATAAAGAAATCGTGGATATTTCTATATATGAATCAGGTACATATTTTGCCTCTTTGAAGGAGGATAATCGTATAGTAGGATGTACCTCCTTCACAGTGCTAAAAAATTAGCAAATCTGTTGATGTTTTGAATAAAAAAAATAATGGAAGAAATTTCCATATACAGCTGAATTCCAAATTCGATTTTTTTGAGTACTTTAGAACAATGAAGAAAAATAGCATATTAAAAAACTGCTTACAAATTTGTCTCTGTGCTCCACTGTTTGGGAATGCTCAGACTCCGCTTTCAACTGAAAAGGGAAATGTACTTTCAGAAATTTTTATTCTTTCCGGTAGTGCATCCGGGAAAAGTACGGTATTTAATGTGCAGGATTTAAGGTCAATGTTACCGGAATCATCTTTATTAAAGGAAAATTTAACGGACTTTAAAAGTTCGGGTGACGGAATATGGAACAAACATTCCTACTTCGGAATACAACTTGGAGCCGTTGCCGGTAAGTCGCGTCGTGAAAGTGGAAAAGGCTCTCCTCTCCTTCGTTTTGGGATCAGCTATGAAAGTGGTGACTATATGAATACTTTTTTGAGTAATGAATCTTCATTCAGGTTTGATACTTTATATAATACGCAAGGGCAGATCGTTTATTTGCGTGATTCTACCCGTGAGGATCATTGTAATATTAGTTTCTCTTCTTCTATAATCAATGCTGAGTTTTCAGTTCTCTTACGTACGAATACCGGGCGTCGATGGATGTTTTATGCCGGTGCGGGTATGTCAGCAGGCATTTCTTTTAATAATTTGTATCAGGTAGAACGGTATACCATCAATTATCTGGAGGAGTATCTTATTACGGAAACAAATAATAACAATAGTTCATCACCCTCCAAACGAGAAAAGGCTGATTTTACTTCCGAAAATATTCAAGGCAAAAGCAGTTGGGTTTTAAATGGATTTATTCCTTTAGGAATTAATTTTCGGATCGGGAAGAAAAGTGAATTCCTGAAGAACTTCCATCTTTTTTCAGAATTCAGGCCGGGGGTTAGAGTATTGGATATTCAGGAAGGCTCAACAATTACAGGTAGCTATTTACTTGGAACGTTCGGGCTAAGAACAGTATGGAAATAGTTTATAAAAACTATTTATTTTATAAACGGTAGCAATGATTTAGAATTTGTCGCCAGATTTAGCAGGTCATCCACATTGGCTGATAGATGAAAGTAGTCTCTTACATGATCGAGGGCCAAAATAGCGATAGCTAATCCAAGGAATTATTAATCTTCCAGCCATCTGCTTAGAAACACATCATACACCCACCATCTTCCATCTTCTTCAAAAATCATCTCTTTCTCCTGGAGAGCTAATAATGCGGTTTGGACTGAACTAGGGGTTCCAAGATCATTTTTCCGGATGAATTCTGCGCCCATAACTAATCGCGCTCCCTTTTCATTTGCGATACCTTTCAATAATGTCCATTGATTGGAAGTTAGTAGTTTTCGATAATTGAAATATACCGGCTGATTTTCCTGTAAAATTTCCTGAAATAATCGCTCAATGTACCATTCATCAGGTTGCTTGATTCCCCTGGCAAACAGGCGATTGCACACTAATTGAACGTAGTATGTATGGTGCCTGCACCAGTCGAGTATGCGTTCTGCATTTTCAACACTTATTTTACGACGGGATTCAGCAAATTTTTCAACAATGAATTTGGCATAGGCTTCATGTTCTATCGGTCCCAACTGCATCATGTCGGTACTTTGATAAAATGGGCGGCCTTGATCTCTGAACATCGCCTGTAACATACTGCTATGGCTTCCTGAGAAAATGAACCGTATATTTTTCGATCTCTGTACAAATGTCCGGAGTAGTGCTTCTGTGTTTTTCTCCTTGTATTCTGTTATTTGTTGAAATTCATCCAACGCAATGACAAGCTGTTGTCCACTACGTTCAAGGTAGGTGAAGACCTGATCCAAACTATGTTCTGCCTGAAAGTTTGTATCCAAGGTGAATTCCACAGAGGGAGCACCGCTCAGCGGATCATACTGAATAACAGGACGGAGATGAGTGAAAAAGTTGGCCAGTTCCCGCATTAACTTAATATGATTATTGTCCAGTTTTCCCAATGTATGTTTCGCCAGACTTCGTATCAGATCGGCCTGTGATTGAGTTGGATATAAATCGATATAAAAACTGCGAATACTTTTCTTCTTATTCAGTTGTTCAAAAACATGCTGAATCAGACCCGTTTTCCCCATTCTTCGCAAAGCGGTAAGTGTGGTGTTGCGACCGTTTTTTATCGCTTCCATTAACCTTTCCGTTTCCGACTCCCTGTCGCAGAAATAATCACTTCCCAAATAAGTGACAACCGGAAATGGGTTTTCAACTTTGTCCATATTTTTATGTAGATTGCATTACGTAAAGTACGGAATAAAATTTCTTTATTCAAAATAGTTCTTCCGGACTTCTACACTACTTTTGAACAGATTTCTGTTTGTGAGGTTTATGGACAATTTTAGAATCCGTTGTCATTACTCGATGACGATCATCTTTAATTTAGACAAATCGCACCTATTGCCCTCTTTTTTCGTGCCTGTGCAAATTTGCACCTTCATTTCGTGTTGCCTCAAATACAAATTTATCTTTGCCCTGTGAAGTCCGTAAACTCCCAGGATATTTCTCCTACCCTCCTCTCCTATCTTCAGGGTTTCCTTCTGGATGAGCGAAAGCAGCGTTTTGAAAAGGTGCTGGAAAATCGAACGCGCTATCTTTCCTGTGTATTAGAGAATATAGTGGATCCGCACAATGCCAATGCGGTGATGCGTTCCTGCGAATGTTTCGGCATCCAGGAGGTGCATATCATTGAAAATGGTGCGAAGTTCAAGCCCGCCAAAAAAGTGCTGCAGGGAGCGCATAAATGGCTGACGGTCCATCGGTATAATGAAGCGATGAATAATTCAAAACAGTGTATGGATTTGCTTCATGAAAAGGGTTTTAAAATTGTAGCTACATCTCCTCAGGAGGGCCATCCTTCTTTGCATGATATCGATTTAAGTTCTCCTATAGCGTTGGTAATGGGTCAGGAAAATATAGGGATTTCGGAAATTGTAAAGCAAGAGGCCGATGCCTTCGTCAGGATACCCATGCATGGTTTTACGGAGAGTTTAAATATTTCGGTAGCAGGTGCTATTCTTTTGCAGGAGTTAAGTCATCGTGTCAGGAACACCACCGGTATTAACTGGAGACTGAGTGAGAAGGAAAAAGATGATTTACGAGCAGCTTGGACATTAAAAAATTTATATAGAAACGAATTACTTATAGAACGGTTTTACCAGGACCGTGAAAACACATGATACCATTTATTGATATACATAGTCATCACCCACCTGCGGAAGGAGTAGTGGCAATACAAAATATATTAAATCCGGATGCTGCCGCCCGGCTGTTGGAAAAGGAAGGATTATATTCTATTGGAATTCATCCGCGTCATATTCATCCCGATCATTGGTTGGATGATGTCACTACATTAAAGGAATATATCCATCATCCTAAAGTGCTGGCAATTGGTGAAGCAGGAATGGATGGTCTTACCGATTTGCCCCTATCGTTGCAGGAAGAGGTGTTTATGGCAGTGGTTCAATTGTCAGAGGAAGCGAAAAAGCCATTGATCATCCATTCGGTGAGGACACACCATGAGATTTCCATCATACATCGGAATCTGAAACCTACACAGCCTTGAGCTTTACCAACGTGTAGCTACACTGCGGAATCTGGAGATGGAAATTTTAAAGAACGATATTTATCAGCGTTTTTGTAAGATATTCGGCTATGCAGGAACGTAAGTGGCTTTCGCGTACTGAATTATTGGTGGGTTCAGAAGGCCTGGATCGTTTGCAGCAGGCACATGTACTGATTATCGGTCTTGGTGGTGTAGGTTCATATGCTGCAGAATTTATTGCCCGGGCCGGCATCGGAAAAATGACAATTGTAGATGGCGATGATGTGGAAGCAAGTAACCGAAATCGTCAGTTACCCGCGCTGGCCACCACCGAAGGTCAATCTAAAGCGCTGTTGATGGAAGAACGTATCAAATCGATCAACCCGGAAATAGAGGTTCATGTCATTCCTCATTTCCTGATGCCGGATGAAGTGGAAGAAGTGTTTAGCCGTCCTTTTGATTATGTCATTGAAGCGATAGATAGTATTACTCCGAAGGCAACAGTTATTTCAACGGCGGTGATGAAAGGTCTTCCCATTGTGAGCAGCATGGGTGCCGGGGGAAAGCTCGATCCAACTAAACTGGAAGTAGCTGATATTTCGAAAACACATACTTGTCCTTTTGCTCAATATGTACGCAAACGATTAGGCGTTCTCGGCATCCGTACCGGAGTAAAAGCAGTGTTTTCTACGGAGCTTGTCATCAAAGAATCGCTCATGCTGACCGATGGTAGTCGGTTTAAAAAATCAGCGTATGGAACGATCTCCTACCTGCCGGCCACATTCGGTGCTGTTTGTGCTTCTGTAGCTATCCGTGAGATAATAAATAGTCAAAACAATAAGTGAACAGGGGTTTATTTGAAATGAAAATGTGAATTAGTTTTCGACGATAGAGGAATGAAGAAATCAGAAAAGTTGAAATTTAAATTGATCCATACGGATGAAGCTTCGAAAGCCCGGGCGGAATTATAGAAACCGCACATGGGAAAATAGAGACTCCTATTTTTATGCCGGTGGGTACTGCAGGTACTGTAAAAGGTGTTCATCAGCATGAGCTGAAAGATGACATCGGTGCTCAGATAATTCTTGGTAACACGTATCATCTTTATCTCCGTCCGGGAACTGAGCTGCTGGAACAAGCCGGCGGGCTGCATAAATTCATGAATTGGGAGGGTCCGATACTTACTGATAGTGGCGGATTCCAGGTGTTTTCATTGAGTGGTATTCGTAAAATTAAGGAAGAAGGTGTTCAGTTTACCTCTCATATTGATGGGTCCAAACATTTATTTACTCCGGAGCGTGCTATGGATATCCAAAGAAGTATCGGAGGAGATATTTTTATGGCTTTTGATGAATGTACTGCCTATCCTTGTGAACATAAAGCGGCAAAGAAATCGATGGAGTTGACGCACCGCTGGCTGGAACGCTGTTGTATACATACCGATAAGCATCCTCCGCTCTATGGATATCATCAATCCTTATTTCCGATTGTTCAGGGCAGTACCTATCGGGACTTGCGTATTCAGAGTGCTGAATTCATAGCCTCCATGGACAGGGAAGGCAACGCCATCGGAGGTCTTTCTGTTGGAGAGCCGATTGAGCAAATGTACGAGCTCACGGATCTCGTAACCGACATACTTCCTAAAGATAAGCCACGTTACCTCATGGGCGTTGGGACACCGGCTAATATCCTCGAAGGGATTGCACGGGGTATAGATATGTTCGACTGTGTGATGCCTACCCGGAACGCCCGAAACGGCATGTTGTTTACCAGCGAGGGGATCATCAATATCCGAAATGAAAAATGGAAGAACGATTTATCTCCACTTGATGCAGAAGGTACTTCCTATGTAGATAAAGGGTATTCCAAAGCGTATCTTCGCCATCTGCATATCTCTAAAGAAATGCTGGCGGCCCAAATCGCGACCTTGCATAACCTTAGCTTCTATCTTTGGCTGGTGAAAGAAGCCAGAGCCCATATATTGAACGGTGATTTCAATTTATGGAAAAAGGAGATGGTTGAAAAAGTGAGTAGAAGACTTTAGAAAGATTATGTTAGAATTAATAGTATATGCAACATCAATATTAATCTGTTTATACAAGTACCTGTAGAAAGTGAAAATTAAAATTCTCGATTTATATATTATTAAGAAATTTCTGGGGACGTTTTTCTTCGCCCTGGCATTGATCATTTCCATTGCCATCGTATTTGATATTAGCGAAAAGATTGATGATTTTCTCGAGAGAGAGGCGCCTTTGAGGGCTATTGTCTTCGATTACTACATGAACTTCATTCCCTTCTTCGCTAATCTTTTTAGTCCGCTGTTTATTTTCATTTCCGTGATTTTTTTTACGTCACGCATGGCCGGTCAAACGGAAATTATTGCCATACTTGCGAGTGGGGTGAGTTTCCAAAGACTATTGGTTCCGTATGTTGTTTCTTCACTTATTCTGGCATTGCTTTCTTTTTACATGAATAATTATGTGATCCCACATTCTAATACTGCAAGGATAAATTTCGAAACGAAGTACATTAAGAATCCATACATCTTTAAGAACCGGCACGTTCACCGTCAGATTGCCCCGGGACAGTTTATCTACTTCGAGAGTTTCAATAATATTGATAAAATCGGGTACCAGTTTTCTTATGAGAAAATCGAAAATGATAAAATCGTTTTTAAGTTGCTCTCAGAAAGAATTTACTGGGACACGCTGAAGAATAAATGGACGCTCGAGAATTATTTCACCAGGGAGATTAACGGGATGAAGGAGAAAATTGAAACCGGCTATCGCATGGATACGGTCTTCGCTTTTTATCCTTCTGAATTCAACAGGAGAACTAACTTTATTGAAACGATGGATACACCGGCATTGAATGATTACATTCGTCAGGAAACACTGCGAGGATCAGAAGAAGTGCCCTTTTACCTGGTAGAAAAATACAAGCGACTCTCCTACCCTTTTGCTACTTTCATTCTTACTATTATCGGCGTTTCTCTTTCCAGCAGAAAAGTGCGTGGTGGTATTGGTGTCCAGATCGGTGCCGGTATTCTTTTAAGCTTTACCTACATCATGTTTATGCAGGTCAGTCAAACCTTTGCTACCAACGGTAATCTTCCGGCATGGCTGGCCGTATGGATCCCGAATATTTTTTACACCTTTATTGCGATCTACCTGCTCAGAAAAGCTTCCCGATAATCCGGAATTAGCTTTTGGATATGCGTCTTCGAAAAGATTTTATCTTGATATTAATATGCCGTTGTTTCGCTGGTATCGTACACCCGGATTCTGTTGTAAAGGGTATCTCTTTCCACGGGAATTCTGCCGGATTGCTGAATAAGTTCAACCAGTTGTTCAGTCGTTAAAACCGGCACCTGTTCCTCTGCTCCGGCTAATGAATAAATTTTGGTGCTGTCATCAATGGTTCCATCCAGATCATCTACTCCAAAAGATTGAGTGATTTGAGCTGTGCTTCTTCCCAGCATCGGCCAATACGCTTTTATATGATCAAAATTGTCCAGATAAATCCGGCTGATGGCATAGGTCTTTAAGTCATCAATAAGTGTTGATTCCGGAATATTATCCATATCATTATCCATATTCCGGAACTTCAACGGGATAAAAGTTTGAAATCCTCCGGTCTTATCCTGAAGTTCTCTTAAACGACGCATATGATCAATCCGATGAGCATACTTTTCAATATGCCCATACAGCATAGTGGCGTTACTACGTAGTCCGGCCTGATGAGTAGCTTCATGAATTTCAAGCCAGCGATTCGCATCCGCTTTATCCGCGCAGATCTGCTCCCGGATGACTTCGTCGAAGATCTCTGCACCACCACCGGGAATGGAATCAAGTCCTTTTGATTTTAGAAATGCAATTCCTTCAGATGCTGACATTTTCGCCTTCCGAAACATATAGTCCAATTCAACAGCAGTGAATCCTTTAATATGCAATTCCGGACGATGCTTTTTTATTCTTTCCAGCAGTTCTCCAAAAAATTGAAGATCAAGTTTCGGATGAACTCCTCCTACGATATGCACCTCTGTGATGGGAAGATGGTCATAGGCCACCACTCTTTGAAACATCTCTTCTATGCCAAGTTCCCAACCCGCTTCTTTTTGCTTGTAATCCTGTGAATAGGAACAAAATTTACAGGAGAAAACACAAACATTGGTAGGCTCAATATGAAAATTACGGTTGAAAAAAGTGTAATTCCCATTCTTCTTTTCACGAATATAATTTGCAAGAACTCCGCAGGAAGACAGCTCTCCTTCCTCAAAGAGATAGTTCGCCTCTTTGTCATCGATGCGCTCCCCATTTATAATTTTATTGGTGATGTGCTGCATCATTACATCACTATGCTGCAAGAGGTGTTGAATGTTTTCTGCTGACATTTTTTAATTACAGTTAGTTGGACCATTGACGCCGTTCTCTCCGGGCAAGTAAATAAACCGGACACTTTCAGAGAAGAGATCACCTTCTATATTCAGGAGGTACACACCACTTTGAAATGATGTCAGGTCAAGGGGGATGGCATCGCCCGGGTTAAGGTTCATCTTCTCTTCAAACAAAACCTGACCGATTGTGTTAATAATTCTTACTAAAGAAATCTGACTTTGATTCCGGCAAGACTTCACGCAAATTCCACGTTGACCGGAAACCGGATTTGGGTATGCGCTTATCTTACAAGTAGAGCAATTCTCATTCACTGCACTATTTACTTTAAAGCCGGCACTTGCATAATTATTTACGGAGTTACTGTCTGTTCCCAACAACCGGAATTCCATCACCTGATTTCCCATATTCGTACCAATTTCCGGTAAGATAAAATGAGTAGTATCGCCGGATGCCAGGCTACCTTTCCAGTGAAATGATTTCTGTAAACCCTGATAAATTCCGTAAGCGATTTGAAGTTCTTTAATGGTATCGGCACCATTGTTTTTAATCCGGATTTCCGGCTGTAAACAACGGTCTCCCGCGAGTCGTACCGGATTTAAAACGGAATCAATAGCGGCATCATATCCTGTGTAAGCCGGCAACAAATGACCGCTACTTAATTTTAATGAATCACGAAGACCATCCACAATAATTCTCATTTTCGCTACCTGGCCGGGAGTAAAAAACATCATACAGCGGTCGTCTGTATAATCCATATAATTCATGTACATAATTCCCGGGTCGACGGTGGAACACTCATCCAGTTCCGGAAATTTTTTACAACGGAAAGTAGGTGCAGCCTGATTCGGAGTATCATCCAGTGCAGCTTGCGTAACGGGAAAATCTTTTCCCAAACAATTGTCATTATCATCTCCCCAGATATGATTGAGTGAAAACCAATGTCCAATTTCATGGGTACAAGTTCGCCCTGCATTGTAGGGAGATGCAGCAGTACCGTTTCTTCCCAATGCTTTGTAACTAATAACAATGCCGTCAGTTGCTGCCGATGATCCGGGGTAGGCAGCGAATCCCAATGCATTTGATCCCAGCTTGCATACCCAAATATTCAGATAGCTGCCTCTGGGCCATGCATCGTGCCCACCAAGGGCAGTTGAAAATAAAGCAGGATCAAAAATGTTATATTCGTTGATGTTTGTAGAGGTTCTTGTAATTCCGTTTGTAAAATTCCCGTTAGGATCTCTTTTTGCGAGAATAAAGCGGATTTTACTATCTTTTTTCAAGCCCGTCCATACAGCAGGAACATCCATTGAAGAAGCATTATTGACAGAATAATCTTCATTTAGCACATCAATTTGAGAAACGATTTGCTCTTCGCTAATGTTCTGCTCCGGCGTATTGTATAAAATATGAAAGACAACAGGAATAATCAGCGTAGTATCTGATAAAATTGACAGCTTATTCTGAAAATGATTGATGTTTTCTGTCGACTCATACCGTAATTTATAAGAAGGGTCAGCGCTAAGTTTATGCAAATGCCATTCCTGAGTCAGACAGCGATGTTCCTGACTAAATACCTGATGAGAAATGAGAAGGAGAGAGAATAGAAAAACCCGGAGGACTTTCCCGTAATAGGATGATTTCATGCAACTACAAAAATAAGAAGAAAAAGCCCCTCTGTCAAACTTATTACTGACTGCAAACCAAAAAAGAAAGGGTCATCCGGTATAGAATGACCCTTTCCTGATAGATCTTAGTTTATCGCGCTATTTGAATTTTCTCCAGACGACGTCCTTCCTTCGTGAGCACTTCAAGGAAATAGAATCCCTGACTCAATTCATTGACATCCAATTGATAAATTCCATTAGATGCAAAAGGTTTTGTTACAGACGAAACCATTCCCCCTAACATATTTAATAGAGTAAAACGAACATCGGATTTATTTTGCAGATTGGGAAGCATCACGTTTAGAGTGGATCCTGCAGGATTCGGATAGATATTTAACTCAAAAGCTGCAGTATTTTCTCCAATACCTACTAAAGGACAAATGACAGGTAGCATCAAGTGAGCTACATTGATACCCCATCCATTTGGCTGAGCTAAACTATAAGGATGCCAGGTATTATCACTCCATCTTTCGTATGCTGTACCAACGGCAATATTACCATCTGCACAATGAACGATGGCCAGAGTATCACCGGCATTATAACCAAACTCTACTCCTACATAGATATCGCCTGACACCGGTATATTGGGAACAAAGTCAACCCATAAAGCATCCCCGGTTGAAGCATATGAAGCTATGGTATCATAACTTATAGCAGTCGTTCCCAAAATGGTATTTGGCAAACCGGAGGTTCCATTATTATCCCATACGCGCACGTTCGCCGTTTGACCTGTTCCGGAGCTCGTACCCACTCCAAAAACGATAAAAACTCCGTCAACGGTTTGGTTGGTACCGCTGATGCTATAAATATCAGCTTTTGCAATATCTCCATAGTTGTTTTGTCCGGAAGCATAGCCTACCCCACCGGTTCCACCTGAAAGAAGTATGGTTGCTGTATCTGTCGCAAAATCAAAATTTGTAATTGTATCGCAAGCAGAAGTAGTGCTTCCTACAGTAATATATGCTGTTTTCGTTTCTGTATCGGAACCGCTGCCATTGGTGGCTACAAGACTTACCGTATAGGTTCCTGCTGCATTGTATACAATGTTTTGAGGATTTTGCTGAGAAGAGCTTGATGGTGTTCCACCTGTAAAGGTCCAGGCCCATCCGGTCGGAGAATTCGTACTTTGATCAGTGAAATTCACTGAGCCGCCAACCGGAATGGTGGTGTTATTAGCCGTAAATTGAGCGACCGGTGCAGCAGATGGAGCATTACATGCTGTTGAATTTCTCTGTGCAACACGCATCGGAGAATTCAGCAATACGGTTTGAATTCTTGTCTTTTGATTCGTAGTAAACATATTCAAACAATCATCATCACAATAATCCATGTAATTCATAAACTGATCTCCGTTAGGACCATTACCACAGGTAACACTTGGAAAGAAAGGACAACTAAAATTCGCCGTTTGTTGAGTAGGCGTATCTGCACAAAAATCATTTCCACAGTTACTGTCACCCCAAATATGGCGCAAACCGAGCCAATGTCCTATTTCATGAGAAGCTGTACGACCTTTGTTATAATTTGGATCCAATGATCCGACACGCCCACATGCCCTATACCAGAGTACCACACCATCAGTAGTAGCTGTACCAAAATTTCCGGTTAATCCGGTTAATCCACTGCCGGATGGAAATGTGGCATGACAAGCAAAGGATTTCCAAAGTTGTCTGTATAATCAGGAACCACCCAAATATTCAGGTAATTATTCGTATTCCATATCGTAGCTGATTTTATGGTCGCATCTATATAGGTATTCGTGTAGGGTGGTGTTGAAAAACCTGCGGTAATTCTGTTGATCCTGTCAATGCCTGTTGTTGGATTTCCACTTGGATCGGTCTGAGCTAAACAAAAATTTACTTCACAATCAGCGGCAGCCGGAAGAAATGCAGCAGGCGTATTTGCAGCATCGAGATTTAACCGACGAAAATCCTCATTCAGTACATCTAACTGAGATAAAACCTGAGTCGTCGAGATATTATAACTAATTCCCACATTGCTATTATTATGAATAATATGAAAAACAACCGGAATGGTATAAACAACAGCTGCACCTTTATTAGCTGCATTTTGTTGTTCCATCTGCTGAATCAAGGGTTGAAGCCATTGTTCATATTGATGATCCAGTTCACCTGTTCCACATGTTCGCTGAGGTATGGTTTGAACGTTAGGCGCCTGGTGAAAAGGTGTAGTGACCCTTTGCTGGCCGGCTACCGGAAAGGTGAACGCAGCTAGCCATAGTAAGGAGAGCAGAATTTTTTTCATGTAATTATTTATTAATTTTTTTTATGGGATTTTGATTCAAGTGTAAAAATACAAAAAACAACTCCGTTTCAATTCATGAAATGGAATTATTCATAAAGTCCCTGCTTTTTACATTCGGGATATTTCTCCAGGCTTTGTCAGAAGTTCTAAATATGTGGCCATTCTCAGACTTATATCAATTCATTATCAGTTAAATGTAAAAATCAGGAATCCGGAGGTGGTTTTCTGCCTTCACCACTTTACTTCTCACACAGGAATGTTAAATTTGTTTCAGATTAATAAAATAGATTATGAGCATTACACGAATCCTTTTAGTTGAAGATGAACAAAGCCTTGCTGATACGATTAAGTTAAATCTGGAGATGGAAGGTTATAAGGTACAGTTAGCTAATGATGGGAAGAAGGCACTCCGGATGTTTAAACAAGAGCGATTTGATTTAGTCATACTTGATGTGATGTTACCGGAAATGGATGGCTTTACCGTTTGTGAGGCCATCAGGTTAGACAATGAGCATGTTCCGGTTTTATTTCTTACGGCCAAGCATTCTTCGTCTGATCGGGTAACCGGTTTGAAAATGGGTGCTGATGACTACCTGACCAAACCTTTTAATCTGGAGGAGCTACTGCTCCGTATTCAAATACTCTTGAAAAGAGCGCAAAGGAATGGTGAAAAAGTGACGACTGTTCTCTCTAATTATAGCTTTGATAACTTTAACATTAATTTCTCAGAGATGTCTGTAGTAACACCGGAACAAAAGAAAATAAATCTCACCAAAAAGGAAAATACACTGCTTAAATTATTAATTGACAGGAAAAATGAAGTAGTGTCCAGAGAGCATATTTTGGAAACGGTTTGGGGATATGACATCTACCCTTCTACGCGTACCATTGATAATTTTATAGTCACCTTTCGAAAATATTTTGAAAAAGATCCCTCTAATCCAACTCATTTTATTTCCGTAAGGGGAGTTGGTTATAAATTTATCGAATAATTATTTTATCAACGCCCTTTGTTAGTTGTACTTTTCTTAGAATTACGTATAAACTAATTTTACTTTTCAAAGAAATGTAATTCGATTTAAACAAATTTTCAGTCAAGCTATAGAATATTTATTGCAGGATACAGAATTACTATCTATCTTTGAATTGATAGTTGCTTTTCGATACAATTATTATCCCTCTGACAAAACAAATACTTAACATCTCAATGAAGAAACATTATCTCGCAGCGCTTGCGCTAAGTCTGACAATGATGGGAAACGTGTATTCCCAAAACAGCAGAAATTGTGGTACGATGCCCCATTTACATGAAATGGAGCAACAGGATCCTGCCCTAACCACCCGAATGGAAAACATCGAGCGGGAAACGCAGCAATGGATCAATGATAATCAAAACAATGCCAATAAAGGTGCTGTTGTAGTCACAATTCCGGTGGTGGTTCATGTGCTCTATAATACGACAAGTCAAAACATTTCTGATGCACAAATTAACTCTCAAATTAATATTCTTAACCAGGACTTTCGTAAACTGAATGCCGATATCTCCATCGTCCCCTCTGCGTTTTCAGGTCTGACCGCAGATTGTGAGATTCAATTCTGTCTTGCTCAGCGTGATCCTTCCGGAAATGCTACAAATGGTATCATTCGCAAATCAACAACTGTTACTTCTTTTTCATCCAATGATAATATTAAAAGGGCTGCCAATGGAGGTTCTGATGCCTGGAATTCTTCGGCATACCTGAATATCTGGGTAGGTAACTTAAGCGGTGGATTGTTGGGTTATGCTCAATTTCCCGGTGGTACAGCTTCTACAGATGGAGTTGTAATTCTTTATACCGCATTTGGAAATACCGGTGTAGCGGCTGCTCCTTTTAACAAAGGCCGTACCGCAACACATGAAGTGGGTCACTGGTTGAACCTTCGTCATATCTGGGGGGATGCCACATGTGGTAATGATCAGGTGACAGATACCCCTACTCAACAAACGGCTAATTATGGTTGTCCCTCCTTTCCTAAAGTTACCTGTAGCAATGGACCCAATGGCGACATGTTTATGAACTATATGGACTATACAGATGATGCCTGTATGGTAATGTTCTCTAACGGACAAAAGACCAGGATGCTTGCCAGTCTCAATACCACCAGAGCTTCCTTGTTGTCTTCTCAAGGATGTGTTCCACCGTCAGGTGGGTCATGCGGAATCCCTTCAGGATTAGGTGCAACCGGAATAACAACAACAGCGGCTACTTTGAATTGGACTGCAGTATCCGGTGCTTTAAGTTATAACGTTCAATATCGTAATACGGGTGGGACTATTTGGACAAGCACTACAAGTACGACAACTTCCAAATCTATTTCGGGACTTACGGCCTCTACTTCTTATGAATTTCAGGTGCAGGCAGTATGCAGCACAACTACAGGTTCTTATTCTTCCTCGTCAACTTTTAGTACAACAGCGGGGTCTTGTACCGATAGTTATGAATCAAATAATACCAAAGCAAAGGCAAAAGTAATCCCTGTAAATACCAATATTTCTGCAAAAATTTCAACTACTACTGACAAGGATTGGTTTAAATTTACCACAGTAAGCGGATCAACAAATCTTAAGGTAGTTCTTGATCTTTTGCCTGCTGATTACGATATGAAATTGTACAATTCTGCAGGTTCACTGCTGACTACATCTCAATTAGGTGGAACCACCACCGAAACTATTTCCAGAAATACAACTTCTGCGTCCTCCTACTTTGTGCAGGTTTACGGATATAGCGGTGCGTTTAGTACTACAAGTTGCTATCGATTACGAATTAACACATCAGGGTCTCCTTTTCGAAATGGAACAGAGGAAGAATATGTCGAAGGAAATATCAATGTTCAAAAAATTTCAGGACTGGAAGGAATTAACTTGTTCCCAAATCCTGCGAATCAAACGCTTAAGTTGAACTTTTTCAATACACAGGATGCAGTTGTGACTGCTGATCTTATGGATATGATGGGAAGATCGATCTACTCTACTCGTATAAATGCTACAGAAGGATTCAATAGCACTGAAATGAATACCACCGATTTTAAAGATGGAATTTATTTCTTGCGATTAAATATGGGTGATCAAACAGAAGTTCGAAAGTTTATCATCAAGCATTGATTGGAATAGCGTATTAAAAACTGCCGGCCTGCCAAGCAGCGAAGCGAATGATTGCTTACGCATATTGATATGCATTGGGTCGCTTAAATAAAATAAAAAAAGTATTAAGTTAATGGTATAAAGAAGCTCTTCATTTGAAGGGCTTCTTTATTTTAGCACCATGCTAAAAAATACATTTCCGATAATTATTGATGAAAGACTCTTGCTGAGGCCCTTTCGGATTTCGGATATCTTTTCTTTGGCCCTACATGCGAATAATAAAAAGATTTCCGATAATCTGAATGATGGTTTTCCTTATCCGTATACTGAGAAAAATGCTATAGAATTTGTAGACAGCCTTAAAAATGATCACCCTCCCAAAATTCTGGCAATTGTTTATAAAGAAGCAGCAGTGGGTGCCATTGGTATTTTCCCACAATCAAAAGTTCAGCGTTTAAATGCAGAATTGGGCTATTGGGTGGGAGAAAAGTATTGGGGAAACGGGATAGCATCAGGTGCCGTGAGAAGCATGCTAGCCTACACATTTGAAAATTTCGACCTGATTCGTATTTATGCCCGGCCGTTTCCTCATAATCCTGCTTCGCAGAGAGTTTTAGAAAAGTCCGGTTTTAAACTGGAAGCCAGAATTAAAAACGGACTTTGCAAAAACGATACTATCTTCGATGAGTTAATTTATTCTATGCTGAAGGAGGATTTTATATGAAAAGTTTTCTTGAAAAAGTTGTTACTGCGACCATTGAGCTACCGCCCAGAAAAACGTTGATCCTTTTCCCCACTCAAAGGGCTTGTCAGGAATATCGGAAAATTATTGCAGCTACAAAGAAGGAAGCCGATTGGTTGCCTGCCATCCTGCCTATTCGTGACTTATTGCTTAACTTAAAGGCACCCTTGCTTGCAGATGATTTAACGCTATTATTAGAGCTATATGAGGTCCATCGGGAACTATTTAAGGAAGAGGAATTCGAAAAATTTATTTCTTACGGTCAACAGCTAATCGATGACTTCAATGAAATAGACCGTCAGGCGATAAATCCGGATTTACTATTTGAGGAAATTAATGATTTGAAAAGTCTGGAAGCAAGGTTTTCGCCCGGAGAAGAGGATTTCGAATACATCAGAAGTTTTTGGTCGGAGTTTATCCGGACTCCCCTTACCCCACTTCAGGATCAATTCTTACTTTATTGGAAACAACTTCCGGTTCTTTATCATGAATTCAGAAAACGATTGGAAAGTAAAAATTTATCCTATGAAGGGATGGCCTGGCGCAAAGTCGCGGAAACGATGGAGGAGCAGGATTACTTTTCTAAGTATACCACAGTAATCTTTGCAGGATTTTACGCTTTGAATAAGACAGAGGAGAAAGTGATGGAAGCGCTCAGGAAGCAGGGTAAATTGATGCTTTTAAGAGATGCCGATACTTTTTATACCGATAACAGAATTCATGAAGCGGGAATGTTTTTCAGAAAGGGTATGCTTGCCGATTCCTCTATTCCCTGGTTGGAAGATTATTTTTCAATTCCCAAAGAGGTATATTCTGTAAAAGGATGCTCCGGCCGGTTTGCTATAGCCAGAGAGTTGGCATCTTCACTTCATCATAGGCAACAGCAACGTGAACTTTCGAATCAGAATGAATCGTTGGTCGTGGTTCTTGCTGATGAGAGTTTATTGTTTCCGTTATTGCATTTTTGTGGCCGATTGGGAATCACGACCAATCCTTCAATGGGTTTTTCACTGAAACATCATCCGTTGATACGTTTGATGCATTTGATAAAAACCGTAAGGCAATTTGAGGATAGCAGTGAAAACAGTGCACTCAAGTACAAACAACTTCAGGAATTTTGTGCCGAACCCTTGTTTAAAAGAATGTTTTCTGAAGAAGAACTGGGCTTAAATTCAAAAGTCTATGCCGCTGCAGATGTAAGTAATTTCCATGATTATTTCAGAGAACTACTTTTTAAACAGCCCGTTGATTCCCGCGAGGAGCAGTCGAATATTCTAGCGCTCTTGGATAAATTCAGATTTCGGGATGATGAATGGATACAGCAAATACATTTTCAATTGGTTAATGCAATTCAGCAAGTCTTTACGATACTTGAACTTCATGAAGCTGAAATTTCACTAAATGTCTGGTGGCAACTTTTTCTGGAATCAGTGGAAATGATAAGAGTTCCTTTTAGTGCAGATAAAGAAATGGGCATTCCAATAGTTGGATTTTTGGATACCCGCTTGATGGATTATTCAACAGTGTTTATCGCCCCATTGAATGAAGACGTTCTTCCTTCTGTCTCGGTTTCAAAATCATTGATACCTTATTCGCTCCGCAAAGCGTACCATTTACCCTGTAAAGAAGAACAAGATGCAGTAACCGCCTACCACTTCTACAGGTTACTTCAAAGAGCCCGAAATATTTACTTTTTCTATAATACGGATCTCAATGATACCGGCGGCGGAGAGCGTAGCAGATACTTGTTCCAGATTCATCATGAAATAATTGAAAAAATAAAACCGGTAAAACTGGAGTACCTGCAACAGGAAAGCCAATTGATTCCTGAGCCTATACTTCCCATTAGCATTGTTAAAAATGACTCCATCATTGGAAAACTCAGGGAAAAATACATCCTGACTGATCCCACCTCCCCGCCAAAGGGCATTTCGGCTTCAGCACTCAGCTCCTATATAGCATGTTCATTGCGGTTTTACCTTGATCAGCTGGTTTATCTCCGGCCTGAGGATAAAACGGAAGGGTTAAGTGCCGGTCATTTTGGAAACGTGCTGCATAAAGCGATGGAGCTTGCCTATGAAGGCAGAAGCATGTTAAATACCGGGGATTATCCTGAAATCACAAAGCGAATTCCGGAGATCGTTGAGTCATCAATAGCCAAAGTCTATGATAAGCCGGTAAATTACGGTCATGACTATCTGATGAAAGGAGTACTCACCGAGCTTATTCATCGCATTATTAATTTCGATATGCAGCATACTCCATTTGAAATTCTGGGATTGGAACTAAATGCCAATTCAGTATTACAAATTGAAGGAGTCGGCGATTTTATGATCAAAGGTATCATTGACAGAATAGATTTTAAAGACGGGAACTATCGTATTCTGGATTACAAAACAGGGCAGGATAAAATAATGAAGAAATGGAATTTCGAGAAACTTTTCACTGATCCCTCCTATAAACTCAATCTGCAATTGCTTATTTATGGTATGCTTGCAAAGGAAATTCTCGATATTCAAGGTAATAATCTCATCGCCGGCATCTTTAAAATGAAAGAGTTTGATGAAGAAATTACCTGGCTCAATGATGCCAATGAAATTGAGGAGGAAACGATGCAGCAGTTCATCGATGGATTGAAAAATCTGCTCTCCCAACTATTCAATCCGGAAATACCTTTCTCACAAACTTCCGATCTGAAAAGATGTCGGTATTGTGACTATAAAGGACTTTGTCAGAGGCAGAATGCTTAAATGAAGCAAGTGCAATCTTAAAGTTTTATCGCAAGTAAAGAATAGATGTAACGTACAGGTGCTTCTAAAAATCTGCTCCCTTTTCTTTTTCGATCAATAAATCAATCAATGAAGTGATCATCGATAGAACGATGCTGAATAACATGGCAATCCAAAATCCGTCTACCTTAAAACCATCTTTTAGCAAATAAGACGTGATCAGAATAATGGTCGCGTTTATGACCAATAGAAATAACCCGAGAGTCACAATCGTTATTGGAAACGTTAAAAAAATAAGAATGGGTTTGACATAAACATTCATTAAAACGAGCAATAAGGAAACCAGTAATGCTGTTGTAAGTCCCTTCACCTCTACGCCGGGCATCAGGTTCGCTATCAAAAAAACCGATATGGCGGTAGTTACAATTTTAATCAGGAATTTCATCCGTGTGATTTTCAAGGTCAAAATTAGTCTTTTATAGACTTTTTACCTACCGGATTTAAATTTTATTCAATTTTCAAACAATTTGATTACCTTGGTCGTTGTATCTTACAATGAAAGGTTTCAAATTCTCTTCCTTTTTACAAGATTCGGGTGAAAGCACCTTTGATCAGATGCTTCGTCTTTTTACCGAGCTACTGCAATATACATCCGGTGATGCCAATGAAGCATTGAATTGGTTGACTGAATTAGACAGACAATACGGTTTTTCCAACTCCACCTATGGATTGGGAGATTTTATAAAAGAGTTAAAGGAAAAAGGTTATTTAAAAGAAAATGAACCTGACAATTTCGAAATAACCCCTAAGACAGAACAGGCGATTAGAAAGGAATCTCTGGATCAGATTTTTGGAAAGCTAAAGAAGAGCAACAAAGGAAACCATAAAACCAATCGTTCAGGTGTTGGTGATGAGCCCAATGCGAATGTGCGGCCCTGGGAGTTTGGTGACCCTTATGACAATATTGATCTAACTTCTTCCATTCGCAATGCGCAAGTGCATCATGGCATTGACAAATTTAACCTCACGGAGGACGATCTGGAAATAAAAGAGCGGGAGCATAAGAGTAACCATGCTACTGTTTTGATGATAGATATTTCCCACTCCATGATCCTCTACGGTGAAGACAGAATCACGCCTGCTAAGAAGACCGCTATGGCATTAGCAGAAATGATTCGTACCAGATATCCTAAGGATTACCTTGATATTATCGTTTTTGGCGATGATGCCTGGACTATTGAAGTCAAAGATCTCCCCTACCTCAAAGTAGGACCTTTCCATACCAATACATCAGCAGGCTTAGAGTTAGCTATGGACTTGTTAAGGAAAAGAAAAACGGCGAATAAGCAAATTTTCATGATTACAGATGGAAAGCCCAGCTGCATGAAAATTGGCAATAGTTATTATAAAAATAATTATGGTCTCGACCGGAAAATTGTGAACCATGTTTTCAATCTGGCCGGACAATGTAAAAAGTTGAAAATACCCATTACCACATTTATGATTGCCAAGGATTCCTACCTGCAGGCTTTTGTAAGGGATTTTACACAAATAAATAATGGACGAGCATTCTATAGTTCGTTAAATGGCTTAGGTGAATTCATCTATGAAGATTATATTACTAACCGCAAAAAAACAGTACGCTAAGTGAAATCATTTCTTAAGAATATTGATAAAATCCATACCCTTGGACAATTGCGTGAGTCGGACTATCGCTCGCAAGGCGTGAAGAGCGAGATGAGGGAGAACCTGATGGAAGCATTGAAAAGTGGGCAGACTCTTTTTAAACCCATTAAAGGCTACGAAGATTCCGTCATTCCGCATTTAGAAAATGCTATTCTCTCCCGACATAACATCATTTTATTAGGATTAAGAGGTCAGGCTAAGACCCGTCTCAGTCGCCTGATGGTAGATTTACTGGATGAATATGTTCCGGTTATTGATCAAAGCGAGTTAAATGATGATCCCTTTCATCCTCTTTCCTCTTTTGGCAGAGATCGTATTCAGGAAGCCGGAGAAGATACTCCCATTTCCTGGTTACACAGGGATGAACGCTATATAGAGAAGTTGGCTACACCCGATGTTTCTGTTGCTGACCTTATTGGCGATTTGGATCCTATTAAGGCAGCAGCATTGCGATTAACGTATGCGGACGAAAGAGTCATTCACTATGGATTAATCCCACGATCACACCGTTGTATTTTTGTCATCAACGAATTGCCCGACTTACAGCCCCGCATTCAGGTGGCATTATTTAATATTTTACAAGAGGGAGATATTCAGATCCGTGGATTCCGTTTGCGCTTACCATTAGATATCCAGTTTGTGTTTACTGCCAATCCGGAAGACTATACCAACCGCGGATCTATCGTTACTCCACTCAAGGATCGGATTGGGAGTCAGATTCTGACACATTATCCACGTACTGTGGAGATATCAGCCAGTATCACACAACAGGAGTCAAAAATCCCGGCTGACCAGAAAAACAACATTCATATTCCACCGCTCTTACTTCGACTCATTGAGCAAGTGGCTTTTGAAGCCCGAAAGAGTGAATACATCGATCAGAAAAGTGGTGTTTCGGCTCGCTTGACAATATCAGCACTGGAGAATTTATACAGTGCAGTACAGCGACGTATGCTGATGAATAATGAGAAATCAGCTACAGCTCGAATTGCTGACCTTTACGGCGCTATTCCTGCCATAACCGGAAAGGTGGAGCTCGTTTATGAAGGAGAGTTGGAAGGCATTGCCAATGTAGCCTATATGCTGATCGGCAAAGCTATTCGTGCCGAGTATGTGAATTACTTCCCTGATCCGGAAAGGATGAAAAAGTCGAAGCAAAGAAATCCTTATGCGGACATTCTCCAATGGTTCAACGAAGGAAATGAATTGGATATTCTTCATACCGTTTCACAGAAAAAGTACAGTGAAGTTTTATCCGCCGTGAAAGGACTTAAAACGGTGATGAAAGAATACGTTCAAGATACCCCGGAAGAAGATAAATTATTTTTGTTGGAATTCATCCTGCATGGACTTTCAGAGTATTCCCAAATCAGCAAGCGAAAGCTGGATGGTAGTATGAAATTCAGTGATCTTGTCGGAAGTATTTTTAAGATGGATCAGGAGAGTAAGGACGAATAGAAATAGCGGAAAGCGAATTTTCCTGTGCTACTCCTCATAAAAATGAAATTAAATAGAAAAAAATCATAAACCAAAACTATGTTAAGTGTACTTCTTACCTTCCTCATGCTCCTGCAGCCGGATGCATCCATTTACTCATTTAAAGTGAAAGATATAAATGGTAAAACAATTGATTTTTCCTCTTACAAAGGAAAGAAAATACTAATCGTTAATACCGCTTCGGAATGTGGCTACACACCTCAATATGCCGACCTTGAAAAATTACATAAGCAGTATGGAAAAAAAGTGGTGGTAATAGGATTTCCTGCGAATAATTTTGGCGGACAGGAACCGGGAACCAATCAGGAAATTAAATCCTTTTGTTCAAAGAATTACAATGTATCCTTTTTGATGGCAGAGAAGGTATCGGTGAAGGGCAGCGATATCTCTCCCCTATTCAAATGGCTTATTGCTCAGGAAAATCCTGATTTTAAAGGAGATATTGGATGGAATTTTGAGAAAATCCTGCTGGATGAAAATGGAAAAGTGATTCGCCGTTATAAATCTAAAGTTAAACCACTGGATGCTGCGATTACCGGCGCATTGTAACCCTTGCAATTGACACTTATCTATATTACCAGAGAGGTCATTGTTGATTATTCAATGGAAAACTACTCTTTCACAAGGAGTCGTACCCCCTTACCATGAAGTGAAACGATTTCGATGTCGGGATCGTTCTTCAGGTACTTACGCAGCTTTGTTATAAAGACATCCATACTTCTACCGTTAAAATAGTTGTCGTCTCCCCAAATGATTTTTAACGCTTTTGTGCGAGGCAGGAGATCGTTTTTATGAAGACAAAGTAGCCGCAATAATTCTGCTTCCTTAGGAGAAATCTGTATGGACTCCTCACCATTTTTTATGATCCTCAACTTATAATCGAAGTTGTATTTTCCTATGGTAAAATCCGATTTATCCTCCAGTTCATTTATTCCCAATGATCTCTTCAAAACATTCTTGATTTTATAGAGAAGCACATCCGTATCGAAAGGTTTTGTTAAATAATCATCCCCGCCAATGCGATAGCCGGTGATCATGTCTTCCTTCATGCTTTTTGCGGTAAGAAAGAAAACAGGTGTTTTTTTATCCTGCTCACGGATCTGCTTCGCCAGAGAGAATCCGTCCAGTTTGGGCATCATCACATCCAGGATGATCAGATCAAAACCTCCTTTAGCAGAGGTGTGGAGTCCTTCAATGCCATCACGCACCAAGGTGACACGATACTCATTTAATTCCAGGAAATTCTTTAATACATTTCCAAAATTAACATCATCCTCCACTAATAGAATATTGGCGTTCATTGTATTTTATGATTTAGCAATTGGAATTTTCAATGTGAATGTACTCCCCTTTCCAGGTTCACTTATTACTTCGACGGTTCCGGAGTGTTTATCCATGATCGCTTTAACATAGCTCAGACCTAATCCAAAGCCTTTCACATCATGAACATTTCCCGATGATACCCTATAAAAATTATCGAAAATTTTTCTTTGCACCTCAGGGGTCATCCCTATTCCTTTGTCGGATATACTCACAGATATGATATTGCCTTCATTTGCGGATTCTATTAAAATTTCCGGTGCTTCAGGACTATACTTATTCGCATTATCGAGCAAATTGATGATTACATTCATCATATGATTGGGATCGGCATTGATCATAGATGGTATTGCCTTCCATTTTTTTGTGATCCCTCCTCCACGTTGTTCCACTGTAAGTTTCATGCTGGAAATGGCTGCATCTACAAGGTCTTCCAGTGCTATGATTTCCATATTAAAAACCATTTCTCCTTTATCAATTTGGGCCATTTGAAGAACTGTTTCCACTTGCCGTAGCATCCTTTGATTTTCATCACGAATGATATCCGTATAGAACCTTAGTTTTTCGGGAGATTGATATACTCTGGGATCATTCATGGAGTCATTGGCGATGGCAATGGTCGCAATTGGAGTTTTGAACTCATGTGTCATATTATTGATAAAATCATTCTTCATTTCTGCCAGTTTTTTCTGACGGAGTATCACACGCAAAGTATAGGAGAAACCCCAGATAACAAGTCCGGTGAAAATGAAAGACAAGGCGAGTAAAGGCAGGATGCTATTCAGCAAATAATTGTTTTTATCTTTTATTACAATGGACAATACATCATCTTTTTTAAATACATCATTCGGGAAAAGTGTTAATTTAAAGTTGCTGGATAAAATGCCCGAAGTATCTGCGAGGGAGTCGGCATAAAGTACTGTATTTCCGCTGTTCTTGATTATACCATAACTATATTCATTCCCGATATTCCAGTTCTTCATCTCCACTCTTACAATAGAGTCCAGAGATCGTTTACTGATCCTATCAAAAATATTTCCATTTGGATCAACAATCTGAAAAGTCAACTTCTGCATCATGGAATTTAACTTTTGCAATCGTGTTTGCATCCGTTTTTCAGTCATCCATTCCATGGAATCAGGAAGAAAATGCTGTTCCTCCAGTTTCAAGGCGATGATTTCCTTTTGCTGAATATCTTTTTCTATTCTGATATCAAGTGCAGAGTCCAATCTGAAAAGCCCTGCTTCTCCCGACTTCTTGCGTTCATCATTTTTCTGTCTGTAGGAGTCGATGCGGCTATTGATCTCTTTTCTGAATTCCATCAAGGCTCCGGGTTGAGGCGGAGGTGGCGGCGCATCCGAGGCGATTTCAGTCAGTATGCGTAATAGACTATCATTCATACCATGACTCGTAACAGACGAATCACCATTCGCTATATAATTCTTCACTACTATGCGAAGGTTTTCACTTTCTTCAATTTGCTCCACCATTCTATTCATAGCCAGCATCACATTCTGATCAAATTGCCGGGCTTTTAATTCGAAATCATGCTTCAGCCAATAGGCCTGCATAGCAATGAGACCCAGCATCGCTATACTCATGATGAGCACTATAACCCGAAACCTTACTTTGTTCATGAACACCAAAATTAGTTGATTAAAACGCAGGTAAAACACCTTAACCATATATTAACTTCGGTTAACAAGCCATTAACCACGGCACCTTAATTACAGACCTATGTTTGCCTTACTTCTAAAATTATATACAACATGAATCTATTCAACCCATTGTTATTGGGTCTCGTGATGATAACATCACAGGCACTTTCAGTAAATCCGGACTCGACCAAGAGGAGTGCGGAAAAAATCACCATCCATATCACCCGAGAAAAGGACGGTAAGAAAACCGTGATCGACACCAGCTTTTCTTCCGGTGGCGATAAGGAAATCGAAAAATTTATGCAGGATCATGATATAGAAATGAGTATGTCAAAGGGCGCCGGCAGAACAAAAGTGATGAAATGGAAGGATGATGGCACCGGTAAAGAGAAAAAAATGGAAATCGTTATTGACGGACCGGAGCCCCCATCTCCTCCCAGACCCCCACGTGCTCCCGGTGAACTATCAGACGAGGATGTTCAAGTTTTCTCGTATCAGTTTTCGGATGAAGACCATGAGATGGATATAAAGGAAATGAAAGAGAAAATGGAAAGGGAATTTGAATTTACGAACAAATCAGGGAAAGTCATGAGAGTTATTGATTCAAATGACATGGATTCAAGAAAGAAAAGAAAAAGTAAAAAAATGAAGAAGCGCATTATTATAATTGAAGAAATCTGATCCGCAAATCGAAGCAATATTTTTGGCCCGGTGTACCTTCTGTGATTAAAGGTATTTCGGGCCTTTAATTGTCCAACTATACGCGTAAATTCTCAAGGATATGGATTTAATCCCCTTTTAATTAATAGGATTTTTTCAAAACAATTTAAGATTTCTATCTTTACATTATTGCATCAACTTATTCAATATATAAAGGTCTTCCTTCGTTTTAGATTTCTTCAAATTGGAAGGGAATTTAGAGCTACAGGATTATTTATTTCGGTGCTGATCCTTGTGTCACTCCTTATTTTAATGGGTACATTAACTGAATTGCTGAGTAATCCGGACCATGCTATTTATGTATTACTGGCTTCCTTTGTTCCGGTGTCTATTGTTGCTGTTCGAAAAGACCATGCTTTTTTGAAGAAGTTCAGTAAAAACTATCAAGTGATGATATGCGCGGATTTAATTTTATTTAGTTTGCCATTTCTTCTGATTTTTACTCTAAAATCACACTTCCATTTTATACCGGTCCTTTTATCTATGATCCTGTTTGCGGCTTATCGGCCGGTAACCATTTCGGCTTCTTCTGCCATTGGAATAAAGTTGAAATTGATTTCAGGGGGAAATTTGGAATGGAGGACAGGAATTCGACAACATCGGTTTTTATTCCTTTTACTCTATATCTTCACAATAGTTTTACTGCCATTTCCAATAGTTTCTTTAGCAGGCATATGGTTGTTGCATCTCCTCATCATTTCTTTTTATCAATACAATGAACCTGCTTCTTTTATTGCAGCTTATGGACAAAATGGGAAAGCCATTCTTTATTCAAAAACACGAAGTGCATTAACAATGCAAGCGATCATCCAATTTCCCTTGATTGTTTTATATGTTGTTTTTCACGAGGGCGAGGTACTCATTCCGGGCATTCTATTGCTTATGCTCCAGATTAGTTTGGTATTTGTTATCATTGCGAAATATGCTTTCTACCATCCTGATTCCCCTGCAGGTCCTTCCCAATTCTATCAATACTTATCGTTCATCAGTTTTGTCATTCCGTTTCTTATTCCTGTTCCACTTGTTTTAAGTCTGGTGTGGATACAGAAGGCAATCTTAAATCTCAATAAGTATGTTACTGGCCATTAAAGATGTAAATTTTAATTACGGAAAGTTATCTGTGCTCACCGGCGTTCATATGAATATTTCCGCGGGCGAGATTCATGGATTAGTAGGTGTAAACGGTTCCGGAAAAACAACTTTGTTAAGATTGATCACCGGATTACTTTCTCCGATAACAGGAAGTATACAATGGGATAATAGAAATGTGAGAGTAACAGATATCATTTACATGGAATCTAATTTGTTCTTTTATCCCAATATGACCGGTCGTGATTACCTCGACTTCTTTTCCGCCAACAATAAGCAATTCAGGTTGAAGGAGTGGAATGAAATATTTCAATTACCATTGGATGAATTTATTGATTCCTATAGCTCCGGTATGCAAAGAAAACTCTCTATTATGGGAGTATTGGCATTGGACAGACCGGTTTTATTACTGGATGAACCATTTAATGCGTTGGATTTGGAGGCGGTAGAACTCCTTAAAAAATTAGTGTTAGTGTTAAAGGAAGAAGGTAAGACCATCCTCCTCACCTCACACGTATTGGAAACACTTACCGGTACCTGTGACGAAATTCATTATTTAAATGCAGGAACAATTCGTTCTTCTTATACTAGAAATTTGTTTGATAAGTTGAAGGAAGAAATTACTGCTTTTACTTCTGATAAATACAGTGAAAACATTCAAAAAGCACTTCGAAAAAGCGATGGAATGGATGCTGAAGACAAATAGTCATTCGTAAGTAGAATACTTAATTCATAAGGTCTTAGTATCCAGTTGGGCGACGTAAAAGCAGATTTCAGGAAACCACTTTTTCTTCAATTAAAAAACGTCTTTCTTTTAATTCATACGCATTCCCCTTGGTCATCACATGGACCACCAGATTTTCAATACTTATAGGCGAACCTTCAGTAAGATCTGCAATGTTGGAATGTCTTATTCCGTGTCCATCAACAATAATTACTAAGCCGGAACCGATTGCTTCCAGATGATTATTATTTTTTATCAATACACCGGTATCTTCTCCTAAACCGATTCCAATACAGGAAGGATTTGAAGCAACAGCCTGTGCCAAACGACCAAAGCGCCCACGTTTATCAAAATGAGAGTCAATGATCACATCCTTAATAAAAGCAAGACCGGTAGTAATTTTAACTTCGCCTTTGATGAGCGCCCCGGCACTGGAGCCTTGATAAATCATCGTATTGCTCATGGCCATCGCGCCTGCGCTTGTACCGGCTATTATAAAATCTTCCTCTTGCAAACGTTGATGAAGTACCGCCAGTATTTCAGTTCCTCCAAAAATCGTACTGAGCCGCAATTGATTTCCGCCCGTCATCATAACGGCTTCACAACTTTTAATACGCTCTATAAATTCAGGAGTCTGTGCATCCGATCTATCCCGGATATGCATGATTTTTATATTGGTACATCCAATTTTACCGAAGGCATGCAAATAATTTTCACCTACTTCCTGAGGTATACTGGAGGCGGTTGTAATGACTTCAATATGAGCATCTTTTAAGCTTTTACACTCATGAACTATTCGTGATAGTATTTGAAGTTCAAAAAAATTGAGATTGTTTTTCTGCTGAAAATTTGGTTCCGGTTCTGTCCCTTTATCTTCGTTCCCCCCAATGGCTATTAATTTTCCCTTAATTATCGGCATAATGGTATTTAAATTCAAAGGTACGGACTTGGATATATTCGATGCAAGTCCCCTTCATTTGGATGAATACGAAACTATTCTTATTTTCATCGGGCGGAGTGACCTGCTGCCTATGGTTTATCAACAGGTCGGATATTAAAACTTTATGCTAAAAATACTATGAAAATACGTGAGATCAGGGCGATGCGTGGCCCTAACTACTGGTCGATTCGACGCCATTTCTTGATAGTGATGAAACTTGATCTGGAAGAAATGGAGGAGCGCCCCTTCAAATTTGATTGAAGGATTCTCAGAAAGGCTGGAAAAAATGTTTCCAACTATGTATGAACATGAATGTTCAGAAGGACATCCGGGAGGCTTTTTCAAGCGTGTCGCTGATGGAACCTGGATGGGGCATGTGGTTGAACATATTGCTCTGGAAATACAAACACTTGCCGGAATGGATGTAGGGTTCGGCAGAACAAGATCTACTTCCGAGCCGGGTGTTTATAACGTGGTTTTCACCTACATGGAAGAAAAGGTGGGCATTTATGCAGCAAAGGCCGCAGTTCGGATAGTCGAGGCGTTAGTGGAAGGCAAAGAGTATCCGCTGGAAGATGATATCCAAAAGATGCGTGAATTGCGTGAAGATGAACGACTGGGCCCAAGTACCGGCTCTATTGTGGAAGAAGCAGCAGCAAGGGGGATTCCATGGATTCGTTTGAACCGGCATTCCCTGGTGATGCTGGGCTATGGTGTTAACCAAAAGAGAATTCAGGCGACTATTACCAGTCAGACCGGTAGTATTGCTGTTGAAATTGCCTGTGATAAAGAAGAAACCAAGAATCTTCTGGAAGCGGCAAATATTCCCGTGCCTAAAGGCCGGATAATTTATGATGAGGAAGATTTGGAGAATGCGATTGTTTCCATAGGTTTTCCGATGGTCATTAAACCCGTGAATGGAAATCATGGTCGTGGTGCAACCATTAATATTAGAACAAAAGAGGATGCGGTTGAGGCGTTAGGATTAGCGAAGAAAATCTCCCGGGCCGTAATTTGTGAAAAGTATATTACCGGATTTGATCACCGCGTATTAGTCATCGATTACAAGTTTGTAGCCGCTGCTAAAAGAACTCCGGCTATGGTAAAGGGTGATGGTAAACAAACTATTCAGCAACTCATTGATCAGGTAAACAAAGACCCGCGTCGTGGCTATGGTCATGAAAAGGTGCTCACTGCAATTAAAGTAGATGAGATGACCAATAATATCTTACTTGAGAAAGGATTGACATTGGAAAGTGTATTGCCTGCCGGAGAAATTTTATACCTTAAATCGACTGCAAATATTTCCACCGGAGGTACTGCAACGGATATAAGTGATCATGTTCACCCACATAATATTTTTATGGCGGAGCGAATCGCTCGTATTATAGGTCTTGATATTTGCGGTATTGATATTATGGCAGATGATCTTGGTTTGCCCATTTCAGAGACAGGAGGCGCAATTCTTGAAGTGAATGCTGCACCCGGTTTCCGCATGCATCTCGCTCCTACAGAAGGTCTGCCACGCAATGTAGCCGAACCGGTTATTAATATGTTGTTTCCTCCGGGTGCTGCCTTTAAAATACCCATAGTTGCCGTTACCGGGACCAATGGAAAAACCACCACTACCCGACTCATGGCGCATATCGCGAAAACGGCGGGATATAAAGTTGGATTTACAACTACCGATGGTATTTACATCCAGAATATCATGATGCAACGCGGAGATTGTACAGGTCCTCAAAGTGCTGAATTTGTTTTAAAAGATCCTACTGTGGATTTTGCTGTTCTTGAAACCGCCAGAGGTGGTATTCTCAGGGCAGGTTTGGGATTTCATCAATGCGATATTGGTATTGTGACCAATGTCGCAGCGGATCATCTTGGATTAAAAGATATCAATTCACTGGAAGATATGGCCAGGGTGAAATCGATTGTTCCGGAAGCGGTGATGCCCGGCGGTTATGCTATCCTGAACGCCGATGACGAATTGGTTTATGGAATGGCTAAAGGCTTGCAATGCAATGTTGCTTATTTTTCAATGGATGAGAAAAATCCACTCGTAGAAGAACATTGTGAAAAAGGTGGACTTGCTGCGATTGCTGAAAATGGATTTATCACAATCTGTAAAGGCACATGGAAAATCAGAGTGGAGAAAATTGTAAATATACCCCTCACCTTCCGCGGAAAAGCTGCCTTTATGATTCAGAATATTTTACCGGCAGTGCTTACAGGTTTCATACGGAATTTTAAAATAGAAGATATTCGTTTGGCCTTAGAAACATTTATTCCATCACCGGTTCAAACGCCGGGACGAATGAATATGTTTGAATTCAGGAAGTTTAATGTAATGGTGGATTATGCTCATAATCCTGCCGGATTTCAGGCGATTTCCAAGTTCATCGAAAAGATTGAAGCAAAACCTAAGATTGGAATTATAGCGGGTGTTGGTGATCGCAGAGATGAAGATATTATCGCTTTGGGTACTCTGGCAGCTAAGATGTTTGATGAAATTATTGTACGTCAGGACCGCAATTTGAGAGGAAGATCAGAGCGTGAAATCATCGACTTGATGCTTCAGGGCGTACATAAGATAGACGTGAATAAAAAGTATACAGTAATACCCAGTGAGCCTGAAGCCATTGATTATGCATTCAAGAATGCAAAAAAAGGATCATTCATTGTTATCTGCAGCGATGTGGTTCCGGATGCGCTGGATCAGGTCATGAAGTATAAAGAGGAAGAGGATAAATTTGAGTTAAAGTCAGAGGATATTCCGAATCAACATGAGCAAATCAAACCCGGAGTTACTACAGGCTAATTGAGAAGTAGTGGATAGTATTACTCAATTTGTACTTGGTGCTGCTTTAGGAGAATTAGTTGCAGGGAAGAAAGCCGGAAACAAAGCCTTGTTTTGGGGCGGTGTTGCCGGCACTATACCCGATCTGGATATTGTTTTTAGTCCCTTATTTACTGAACTGGAGAATCTATCGGTACATCGTGGTTTTAGTCATAGCTTGGTTTTTGGATTTCTTGCAGCCCCTGTATTTGGTTGGTTAGTGAGCAAGATATATCGTAAACCATCGGCGATGGTGTTAAAGGATTGGGTGAAGCTTTTTTCTGGGGTATTTTTACGCATCCCCTCCTCGACGCATTTACACTCTATGGAACCCAGCTGTTTTTGCCTTTTAGCGACTACAGAGTGGCATTGAATACCATTTCTATTGTTGATCCCGGCTATACCCTACCCTTACTCTTAAGTATGATTTTGGTGATGGTTTTTCGACGCAGGAAACCCGACCTTTCATTTGCGATCAATAAAGCCGGATTGGTATTAAGTAGTGGATATTTGATTTTGACGATTTTTAATAAATGGTATGTGGAACGGATCTTTTCAGCCGCTCTAAAGGAACAGCGAATAGCAGTAGGCAATAGCCTGTCTAATCCGGTATTGTTTAGTAATTTGTTATGGTACTGTGTAGCCAGAAATGATTCAAATTGTTATATCGGTTACTACTCATTGTTGCAGGAAAGCAAAACCGTATCTTTCGAATCTTATCAGAGAAATACGATTTTACTGAATGCTATAAAGGATAAGGAAGGTCTGGAAAAGCTACAGTGGTTCAGTAAAAATTTTTACGTTGCTGAGATGAAGAATGACACGCTGTGTTTTTACGATGTGCGTTTTGGTAAAACGGACTTGTTTTCGAAAGAAGATAATGAGAAGACTTTTGTTTTTTATTTTAAAATCCCCGAGCCGGAGAAACATCCGCTAATGATTCAACAATACATTTCCAGAGAAGATATGAATTTTAGTGAATTTATGGATCAGCTATACAGGAGAATTAAAAGTGAGCATTAAGGAATCGATACTTTAGTTCATTTCGTCGATAGTTTCTTTCACTTCAGCTAATAAATAATCCAGATTGTTAATGGCATGTTAATTTTAGAGTCGGTATTAATTGATAGAATACTTTTGATACCATCTCATCCTCATGAAGCCTCTCCTTCTTCTTTTCTTGTTATGCTATTCGACCTGTCTGCCGGGGATGGTTGATATTCCGGACACGCTGAGATCCATTCATGCAGCGAGGGTTATTAATGCCCCTAAAATAGATGGGAGATTAAATGAACCGGAATGGCAATTGGCACAGGAGAGCAGTGATTTTATTCAAAGTCGTCCGGAAGAAGGAAAACCTTCTACTCAAAAAACAGAAGTTAAAGTGCTTTATACGGATTTTGCGATTTATATTGGTGCATGGTGTTATGATACGCAGGCAGATAGTATTTTAAGGCAATTGGGTCAAAGAGATGAACCGGAATTAAATGCCGACAATTTTTATTTCAAAATTGACCCTTACAATAACCAGCAGGATGCCTATCAATTCGGAGTTTATGCGTCAGGTGTTCAATTGGACTCTAAATTCAGTGATTTCACTTTTGATGCTGTTTGGAATTCTGAGGTAAGTAGCGATGCGAAAGGCTGGTATGTGGAAATGGAAATACCGTATTCAGCATTCCGTTTTCCTGCAATGGAAATTCAGGAATGGGGTGTGCAGTTTACCCGAAACGTCAGAAGAAGGCGTGAATTTCAAATGTGGGCATATGTTCCCTCTGTTGCAACAAATGCTCAGCTTTATTGGGGACATCTCAGAGGAGTTAAAGATGTAAAAACCCCTTTGCGGCTTTCAATGGTTCCCTATCTGGCATTGAGCTATGAACATAGTCCGCTTTTCAATGAAGATGGAAGTTATAGCTATTCTGATCTTAGTTCCTATAGTTTAGGAGCTGATGTGAAGTATGGTATAGATGATAGATTTACATTGGACATGACACTATTGCCTGATTTCGGACAAGTTCAATCAGATCGTATTGTGAAAAATCTGAGTTATAGAGAAGTGGTTTACGACGAGAACCGCCCATTTTTCAAAGAAGCCATTGAGCTTTTCAGTAAAGGGAATTTATTTTATTCCAGACGTATTGGTAAAACACCATCCGGTTTTTATGCTGTGTTTAATGAAGTAAAGGAGGATGAAACATTGACAGAAAACCCATCTCAGGTAAAATTGCTCAATGCCTTAAAAATTTCAGGTAGAACAGATAAAGGCCTGGGAATTGGTTTTTTCAATGCGATAACAGATAATGCCTATGCTACAATAAAGAAGTCGGATGGTAGTGATAGAAAGGTACTCACGGAGCCCTTTACAAATTATAACATCATCGTATTGGATCAGCAATTTAAGAACAATTCAAATATTTATTTTATTAACGCCAGTACCATTCGCAAAGAAAAATTTGATGATTCAAATGTAAGCGGTGCAGGAGTAAAAATCAGCAATAAAAAAAATAATTTCTCTGCCGGAGGAGAAGGAGTTATTACACAGCGTTTCTCCGAAAATGCTGCGTTAGAAGGGAATGTATTTAATAACACCATAGGATATAAATACAGCGTCGGTGCCGAAAAGCTGGGTGGCAATTTTATGTATGGGTCTTACAGAAATGTTACGAGCCCTGATTATAATGCTACGGATTTGGGATACTTTAGGGTGGCAGGTCAAAATAATACAGAAGGGTTTTTTAGATTTAATTTGTACAAACCCTGGAAATTTATCAGAGAGTCTTATAACAATTTTAACATATATATCACTGATGATTTTAAAACCGGGAAAATTGGAGACAATAGTATTTCATTAAATCTCTTTGCCAATCTATTAAGTTGGAATGCCGTTTTTGCAGGGGCCGGGGCTCAATTATTCAGACCGTATGATTTTTTTGAAGCCCGCACCGACGGACAGGTTTTTAGAGGACTCCGGTATTATTATACCTACGCCGGGATCAGCACAGATTATCGGAAGAAACTGGCTATTGATTATAGCTTTAATCTTTCCAATTTCATTGATGAGTTTACCTGGTTTGGTTATAACAATGAACTGGGAATTAGATTCAGACCAAATGATAAGTTCTTCCTGACCTATAAGTTGGTGTATAACTACGATCCATTTAATGTAGGGTATGCCACCCATGATGAAGAAGGGAAGCCTCTCATCGGAGGAAGAAGATTGGACACCTGGGAGAACAGCTTTAAAGGAAGTTATATATTTAAGAATAATATGTGGCTGACCTTAATTGCGAGACACTATTGGATTACGGGAGATTATAAAAAGTATTTTTCATTGGATCAGGAGGGCGAAATGATAGAAAACAGCCTGTTTACAGGGAATAGTAATTTCAACTTTAATGTGATGAATATTGATATTATCTATGAATGGCGATTTGCTCCCGGAAGTATTTTAAATATTATTTATAAAAATGGTTTGTCGAATGAAACTCAGATTATCAAGCATCAATTCGGAGATAATTTTAGCAGAGTGATTAATGATCCTCAATCGAGAACAATAGCAATTAAAGTTTTGTATTTTCTCGATTACTTGAAAGTACATGGGAAAATGGGCCGCAGATATCATAAATCAGAATTCGATAAAGCAACTTCTTTTACCCGCCCTTCTCATCGTTTTGAAAAATCAGGGCAGTAATTCCTGAAAAAGGACTTGAAATCCGGAATTTATATTACTAAATGAAGTGGTGATTTTAGAGGAAACAACTTTTATGGTAACCTGAATTAGTATTTTTTGTAAATTTATTGTCGGAGAATGGGTAGAAAATCAATCCTTATGTATAAAAGTTTTATTTCATTAATATTCCTGCTTTTTTCATCTCAATTGATGGGACAACAAGCAATGGTAGCTGAGAAATCTCTTCATTTGAAAACAGGTCTTTTCGGTACAAGCTATACCGGTGTTTTCGATAATGACGGTGAGCGTAAAATTACTCCTTCGGTCTTGCACTCTGGCTTCTATATTAATGCTGAAGCCGGTATTCATAAACACTGGAGTGTTTTGGTGAACGCTCCTTTGTTCATCTATAATCATGTGGAAGCTTCATCAGCACCGGGTGGAATAGAAGCAAACACTTCCATTTCCCGACCGGGTGATATAGAAATAGGTTTGAAGTTTGGCTTTTCACGCAACGATGAATGGTCAGCATGCTTAGCAGTTGTCCAAAGCCTTGCAACCGGTTATAGAGATAAAAAAACAAATTTGAATACCGGATTTGCAGATTTTTACACCCAGTCGTTTTTTAATGTGAAATACCATCGGTCTACCAGATGGTCAGCTCAGACGTATATGGGCTTTACCAACAGAAATCAATACTTTGGTGATGAATTTATGGCTGGAGTATCGTTGAACGTTCTCATTAATGAAAACATCCTCTTGGAGTGGAATATGAATGGCGTTTTCCCTCTGGAAAATGCAAGTGAACAACCGAAATTATATTTGCTGGGACTTTATCACAATAACCGTGGACTATTAAACACAGGTTTTGAAATTACTTATATGATAAATGGAAAGGTGGGAGTGTTTACAAACGGAAGTTTCCCCATAAAGGGACAATACTTTTACTCAAGTCCTGTAGCAGGGCTGGGTTTAAGAATGATTTTTAATAAATCATAAAAAATCGATGGAGTTGTTTCTTTTATTCCGTTAATCTGATTTTTTTTTAGAAAAGCATGGGTATGACAACAAATAATAAAGTCATAGAAAGAAAAAATGTCAACATTAAGCCTATCCCAAATCTTTCCTTTTGACTCAGAGGGTATGACTCATATCGTTTAACCAGTTCAATCATTGTTTTTTCTTCTCTCATTGCTTTGGAGTGGAATTTTGATTTTGAATTTTTGATTTACTATTAATTAAACTAAATTGCATTCGGTAATTTAATGGTTATATGATTATGTAAACGTAACTATTTATTTTATGTTTTTAGTAATCAGCCGATTTTTTCCCTATAATTAGTTATGTTCGATGAGAACTTATTCAATATTGAAATAAATTTTGACTTCAATTATCATCTACATTTCAACCCGGCCTTCATCTTCCCTTTAATGCCGTTTGATTTGATACTTGGTATATAATTATAAAAATATGTAAAACTTTGATTAATAGTGTAAAATTGTTTATAGAACATTGAAGGTCAAATGTTTAATATTAGAAAAGTGCAAGTCCCTGAGATTTTAACTAGTTCTTTAACTAAAATGAAACAAGTATGAAGGTTCCTGTCCGGAATGCAATCTCTTTCTCAATATTCCTTCGTTACATTGTGATCAAACCTCGCATCTTTGTACTAAAAACTAATTAGAAGGATCTAAAGTATATGAATAATCAATCAAAAGCATTTTCAATGACAAATACCGGATTCCGTTACTTCTTTCTCCTATACATTTCTTTCAGCACTTTCATTTTCAAATACGGCTGCTCATCCCGTTATGGCTGATACCAAGGAAGGATATGAATTGAAATTCAAAGTAAGCGGATTGAAAGACTCCATGATTTACATCGCTAATTACTATGGAGAAAAGCAGTACCTTAAGGATTCAACACATTGTGATGCGAACGGAAATGTGGTGTTTAAGGGTGTAGAAGCACTTCCCGGAGGTATTTACTTGTTTGTGTTTCCCAATAAGACCTATTTTGAATTCTTGATTGACAATGAGCAATCATTTAGTATGGAGTGTACTTTAGGCAATGTGATCGGTAGTATGAAAGTAAAGGGTTCAGAAAATAACAGATTGTTTTATGAATACCTTAATTTTATTCAGGAACGATCGAAGGAAGTTGAACCGCTCAAAGCACAACTCACTGCAAAAGCCGAAGATAAAGTGTTGATCGATTCATTGGAAAGTGAAATCAGTAAAATAGACAAAAAAGTTGCTGACTACAAAAACACTTTTATCAGCCAATATCCACAGTCATTTTTAGCGGCTATATTTAAAGCTTCTAAAGATCCCGTTATTCCTGACTTACCCATTAAAGCAGATGGAAAACCAGATTCTTCCTTTGTGTATTACTATTACCGCGATCATTATTTTGATAATCTGGATTTAGGGGATGAACGATTGCTCAGAAGTCCCGTGTATCATAACAAGCTCTCTTTTTTTCTGAAGAGTATGCTTATAAACATTCCTGATTCACTGATTCCTCAGTTGGATATTTTGGTAGAAAAAGCTTCTAAGTCTAAGGAAACTTATAAATACATGGTATGGCTGCTGACCAATACCTATGAAACTTCCAATATTATGGGGATGGATGCCGTTTTCGTACACCTGGTTAAAAACTATTATACCAAGGAAAAGGCGTATTGGGTGGACGATGCCACGCTCTATAAAATTCAGGATCGTGCACGAATACTGGAACCTATATTAATTGGAAAGAAGGCAAAGAATTTAATTTTAACAGATACACTCGGTGTATACCAGGCCTTGTACAATGTAGATGCTCCCTTTACCATCCTCTATTTCTGGGATCCGGATTGTGGACATTGCAAGAAGGTGACGCCAAAAGTGAAAGCCTATTATGATAAAGTGAAATCGAAAGGCATTAAAGTTTTTGCAGTGTGCTCGGAAGTTGAAATGGATAAATGGAAAGCCTATATACGTGAAAACAATTTGAACTGGATCAATGTGGCTGACCCAAAACTGCAGAATAACTTCCGCCAGGAATTTGATATATTGACAACACCTCAGATATTTATTCTGGATAAAGACAAGAAGATTGTTGCCAAGAAAATCGATGAGGACAATATGGAGAAAATTCTTGATCGTGAATTAGAGAATTTGGCAAAGAAACCGTAAAAAACTATTCTCGAATTAGAAGTTGAAGGCAATGGCTGAAGAAATTCAGTACTTGCCTTTATTTTTTACAGTTGGAATTGCTTCTCTCCTGATTAATTCTTCCCTTTTCGCCATTTCCAACCAGCAAACAATGATAGTCGCATAGAAAAATGAGCCAAGGGAAATGATCACTAAATGTCGGGTCCAGTTCCAGCTGAGTCCGATGGCTATGCGAATGGAGGCAATGAGTATAGCCAAAAAGAGAATCTTTCCCCAAAATGCCCCACCTGCAAAAAAGGTCTTCCAGTTTTCTTTAGAAAGTACTTTCTTAAAATTCAAATAAATTATCGCCATCGCTATACATCCTGCTACCGTACTGCCATACCAAAGTAAATAGCAACGTCTGATTTCATAAGCCCCAACGGTGGCGGTCTCCAACAGGAATGGAATCTGGTGTACCATATAACCATTCGCATGACAAAAGGAATCCCAGATGAGATGAGATAGTATCCCGATGAGAGCTGATACAGTAAACATCAGCCAATTCTTTTTCAACCATTCAAAAAAATCTTCCCTGTGTTCAAAGTTTATCGTTTCCTTAAAAAAGTTTAATCGTGGCCAAAGTACCGGATAGATGATGCGATGATAGAGATAGGATAAAATAATGGTGAGGGGAAGATTAAAGGTGAGAATTCCACTAATTGTATGACTCACCGACGCACATGAACTGAGCCAGATGAAATACTCAAAATCAGGAACGATACTTCCAATGATCAATGCGGTCCAGGAAAGTTTTAAATTCCTGAATATTTTCAAAGGAAGTAAGATGGCCGGATGAGCCGGTGTAAAGGGCATATTAGAGAATACTGAATTCGGTTCTTCGGTTCTGTGCTCTACCCGATTCCGTATCATTGCCGGAAACAGGTTTCGTATCACCGTAGCCTTTATACGTTATTCTCGCGGAAGGGATACCTTTCGCCACTAAATAATCCATGACCGCTTTCGCCCTGTTTTCCGATAATGTCAGGTTGGCTTTCTTATCCCCTGTACTATCCGTATGACCACTCACTTCAATTCTGAAACCGGGTTGAGCCTTTAAAAAGGAAATTAGTTTTTCTAATTCCAGATAGGAAGATGTCTTTAACTCAAAACGATTGACATCAAAGAAAATATTCTTTAATACCACCTTTTCTCCCGACTTGGGTTGCTGTAACTTAATAACTAAATCGTACGCATTCTGTTTGTCATTGGCTTCCTTGCATTCGAAGTAATCGGAATAAAACATGTACGTTTCCTTATTCACATTCAGCATATAATTTTTCCCTGCAGGAAGGCAGGCCAGAAACTCTCCTCTCTTTTTATCTGTTGTATTTGCAACGATCACTTTCCCGGTTTCTACGTCAATGATTTCAAAACCTGCAGCGAGAGGCAAGCCCGTTGAAGCATCCACTACTTTCGCCTTTACATAACTGACCAGTGCCGGACGCGCCTTGGGGTAAAGATTAAAGTTGTACAAATCCAGTGCTCCGTTTCCTCCTTTTCTGTCACTGGCAAAATAGGCTTTCATTCCATCGGCACTTACCACCAGACTATTTTCATCAGTATGTGTATTGATCGGATACCCCAGATTTTCAGGAATACCCCATGAACCGTTTTCCAATCTCCTGCTTACAAAAATATCAAGCCCTCCCATTCCCGGATGACCATCAGAACTGAAATAGAGCGTCTGATTATCGGGATGAATGAATACAGACTCCTCTACTCCACTTGTATTAATCGTATCACTCAGCTTTACCGGATTGCTCCAGGTCATATCCACTTGAAAAGTACTACTGTAAATATCAAAAATCCGGCTCCTGTCACGGGTATAACTTCCCCTCACGAAATAAAGTGTTCTGCCATCAGAACTAAAGGAGGGCTGTGATTCCCATGACTGAGAATTTACCGGTGCTCCAATATTCATGGGCTTACTCCAGTTGCCATCTCCCAGACGTTGAGAAAGATAAATATCGCAACTGCCTAATCCATCCGGGCGGTCACAGGCGGTGAAAAACAATACTCTGCCATCCGCTGAAATACTTGGTCCTCCTTCGTTCAAAGGACTATTGAGTGGCATTCCGGCATTCTTTGCAGTTGTCCAAATAGTATCTTTTAACTTTGAAATGTAAAAATCTTCCTGATGCCCTTCCTGTGCTTTAGCATCCTTGATATCTCTGGTAAATATGATTTCCTGTTGATCGACGGTAAAGGAAGGGAAATACTCGTTTTCAGGAGTGTTTATGCCTGTTCCTAAATTTACAGGTTGAAAGGGAACAGGATGTTTTAATGCTTCGAGTGCAAAGTCACATGATTTTATTTTTCCCAATGCCTCTTCTTTCAGTTCACCGGCCATCTCCGGAACTGCTTTCACATATCTCTCAAAATCACCTTTAGCTGCTGCATAATTTCCCCGCTTTAATTCCAATTCACCCGCAACCATATTCGCACCCGGCATATAGGCAGGATCAATTTCCGTGACCTTTCTGTAATGTTCTAACGCACTGGCATAATCACGGCTCTCGATGTAGATTTGGCCGAGAATCAGCCAGGCATCAATAAAGTTCGGATCTTTTGCAATGGCGGATTCCATCAATCGTATCGCCTTCACATCCTGACCGGAGTTAAATTGCTTGCGTCCGTCTTCATAGTCTCTGATAGCCGACTTATTGGTAGAGTACACTTTTTTGGGCTGAGGTTGTGCAAAGGAAATGGCCGGAAAAAATGAAATGAAAAGGGCGACAAAAAAAACAAATCTCAATATGAATTTCTGTTGTACATTACTGTGTAGAACCTATGTGTCTGCAGTGAAATCGACCATTCCGGATGCAGTTTTACATAATCGATGATTGGGGGTATATGCTTTTCGAATTTATCGTACTCGGGTTGAAGGAACAATTTGCAATGTTTAAGAACAGCGGCGGCATTTTTTTCTGCCCAATCAAAATCACTTGTGTGATTGATCACCACTTTCAACTCATGTGCCTTTTCCAGGTTTTCTTGTAGAGGTGCTTTAAATTTTTTCGGAGACACGCAGATCCAGTCCCATTCACCGGTTAAGGGATAAGCACCGGACGTCTCCACCGCGATTTCGAACACTTTCTCATGAAGTAAACGTGTTAATCGGGTCAAATCGTATAGCGCTGGTTCACCTCCGGTAATTACTACAAATCGGGAAGGTTCTTGCAAGGCCTCAGCCACGATTTCTTCACAACTTTTCATGGGGTGACCTGTTGAGCTCCAGGATTCTTTTACATCGCACCAAACACAGCCAATATCGCATCCTCCTAAACGAATAAAAAACGCGGGCCTGCCGCTATGGTAGCCTTCTCCCTGAATGGTATAAAAGGACTCCATTACCGGCAATACATCCCCTGAATTACCTGCTGACATGTTCAGGATAAATTCGGTGACGGGCCGCAAGTAGGGTGTTTTGTAAAAGTCCGACGATGGTCATGGGGCCTACTCCACCGGGCACAGGTGTAATATAACTGCATTTGGAGGATACTCCTGCAAAGTCAACGTCACCGGCAAGGCGGAACCCCTGCTTCAATTCCGGTGCAGGCACACGTGTCATGCCTACATCAATCACCACAGCCCCTTCCTTCACCATATCGGCAGTCAGGAAATAAGGTTTACCGAGAGCAGCAATGATGATATCGGCCTGCAAAGTAATTTCTTTTAAATTAGAAGTGTGGCTATGCGTTAACGTTACGGTGCAATTTCCGGGATTGGTATTTCTGGATAAAAGAATGGAAACGGGCGTTCCAACAATATTACTTCTGCCAATCACCACACAATGCTTTCCTTTCGTGGGAATGCTATACCGCTCCAATAGTTGCATGATCCCTTTAGGTGTAGCAGGAACATAGGAGGGCATTTGTTCGGTCATTCTTCCCAGATTAATAGGGTGAAATCCGTCCACATCTTTAGAGGGTAATATAGCTTCCGTGACCAGATCTACATTAATATGAGAAGGCAAGGGTAACTGAACGATAAATCCATCTACCTGATCATCTTCGTTCAATTGATGGATTTCCCGAAGGAGATTTTCCTCACTTAATGTTTCTTCAAAGCGCAACAAAGTACTTTTAAACCCCACCTCTGCACAAGACTTTATTTTGTTTCCCACATAAGTTTCGGAAGCACCATTATTGCCTACTAAAATGGCTACTAAATGCGGGGCTCTACCACCATGCGAACGGATTTCATCCACTTCAGCACGGATTTCAGTTTTAATTTGCTGTGCAGTTAATTTGCCGTCGATCAGGATCACGTGAATGTGGTATTTTAAGTTTAGGAAAAGTTATTTTCGAACCGGCATGTTCCGCATCATTTTTTGCGCATTCCCGGAGGTAAACATTTTCATCATTTTTCTCATATCTTCAAACTGCTTGAGCAATTTGTTGACTTCCTGAATAGTAGTTCCGCTACCGGAAGCAATTCTTTTTCTTCTTGCACCATTCAACAAATCGGGTCTTTCTCGCTCTTCGTTGGTCATGGATTGAATGATAGCTTCGATATGCTTGAAAGAATCATTATCGATATCTACATCCTTCATCGCTTTACCCATACCCGGAATCATTCCCATGAGGTCCTTGATGTTTCCCATCTTTTTGATTTGCTGAAGCTGTCCGAGAAAATCATTCAGATTAAACTGATTTTTTGCAATTTTCTTTTGCAATTCAGCTGCTTCCTTCGCATCAAATTGCTCCTGTGCTCTTTCAACAAGGGAGACAATGTCACCCATGCCCAAAATCCTGTCGGACATACGACTGGGATAGAAGACATCCAGCGCTTCCATTTTCTCGCCGGTACCAACAAATTTTATCGGCTTATTGACAATTGATTTAATGGAAAGTGCAGCACCACCACGGGTATCACCATCCAACTTGGTCAATACAACTCCATCAAAATTGATACGATCATTAAAAGCTTTGGCAGTATTCACCGCATCCTGTCCCGTCATGGCATCTACCACAAACAATGTTTCCTGCGGATTTAAAAATTCTTTAAGCCGGGCTATTTCATCCATCATCTCTCCATCAATCGCCAAACGACCGGCGGTATCGATGATGATGGTATTTATTCCCTGAGATTTTGCCTTTTCAATGGCATTCTTAGCAATAGAAACCGGATTCTTATTCTCTCTCTCTGAATAAACTTCCACACCAATCTGCTCCCCAAGTACATGCAACTGATCAATCGCAGCGGGACGATAAACGTCGCAGGCAACCAGCATGACTTGTCGGCCCCGCTTGGTTTTAAGCAAATGAGCCAGCTTTCCGCTTAAAGTCGTTTTACCGGAACCCTGTAAACCTGACATCAAAATGATAGAAGGATTGGCTTTGAGATTGATATCCGTGGCATCTCCACCCATTAAAGCCATTAACTCCTCATGGACAATTTTCACCATCAATTGTCCGGGAGATACGCTGAGCAACACATCCCGGCCCAATGCCTTTTCCTTCACTGTATCAGTGAACTGTTTGGCTACCTTATAGTTAACGTCAGCATCCAATAAAGCTTTACGCACCTCTTTGAGGGTTTCTGCAATATTGATTTCACTTATTTTACCCTGCCCTTTCAGCAGTTTAAACGCCCGGTCGAGCTTATCGGATAAATTTTCAAACATAGTCTTAGAGAAGGGGCGAATTTAGTTAAAATCAGCCTTTTTAGAAAGGGAAATATTTGTCTAATTTCACCGTTACTTGAACTTAACCCAACCCGATTTGTTAAATTTGAATCATGAAAAACACACTAACCACTTCCCTTCTGCTTATTTTATGTATTTCAATCGTTTCTTCTTGTAAAAAAGATGAAGAGGAAGAGCGTAAAGCCAACAAAGACCTTTACTGTGACATTAATTCCGGCGGGGCCACTTACTATGTCGGAACTCAGGTCATCACCGAAGGATTAGGTGGGGCGCATGGTTTTATGAAAGTCCGTTACAATAACATCGCAGCTTCTGCCCTTGACAGCACCGGAAAATTGCCTGTTGGCGGCACTTTTCCTAATGGATCTGTTGTCGTGAAAGAAATTTACAGTTCATTGAGCGGTGGATTGAACTTATATGCCATCATGAAAAAAGAAACAAGCAACGAGAACGCCGGTTCCGGCTGGTTATGGGGCGAATATAAGCCGGGTGGTGAAGTGGTTTTAGTGCCGCAAAAAAGGGGAATGGATGCATCTCTTGTCATAGCCTTCCTGATAATCGGGATTTAAACAGGGTGTTTGATTTGCATTAAAAGTTGTTTGACAGAATTTCATTTTTAATAAAACAGCATACATTACCTGTTATCAAATCTATCGTTCTTCCTGGTAAGTTTTAAATCCTGCAATACGGAGGATTTTACGTTGATCTGAAAGAAGAAATTTTGTTGAAAACCAAGGGGAACCCACCTGACTTCCGTAGAAATAAACAGTTGATTTTACAATTAATAGAAAATCACTCTGATGCTGTGGGTCAACGAGTGTCTTAGAGTTTCCCATGGGTGATAAGTCATCCCTAATCCATATCCTAATCACTTCGATGTACAAGCCCTGTAGGGGCGGTATCTCTGTAATGAAGGATATCATCTTCTCCCACCAATGCCGGCAGCCGACCTTGGGTCGGCTGCCGGCGGTTGAAAGGATAGAGGAGTTTTTCGGTTACCGAGATACCGCCCCTACAGGGCTTATGTGGAAGAAATATCCATCTCCGTTCTGACGTTATTTCTTTTCCTGTCTTTCACAGAAAACTTACTTTAAAGATATCGTTATAAGGATAAACTTCACAGTTCTCAATAGGAGATGGTTCAACAAATCAGTTATCAACACACTTTTGCTTGAATTTTGTGGCTTATAAAATCTATAAAGAGCTAGAAAGAATCCTTTAGGAAAAGAAGTCAAGCATGAGCCAGGAAAGAGGTATAGAAATCATTCAAAGCATCCATACAATAAGCTTTATATGACAAAATTTTAATTTTAATAAAACAGCATTCACTACCTGTTATCAAACCTGTCGTTCTTCCTGGTAAGTTTTAGATCCTGGAGCACTGAAGATTTAACGTTGATCTGAAAGAAGAAGTTTTGTTGAAAACCAAGCGGCACCCAGTTTAAACTCATTTCCCAGCAATGCAAGTCACGATTAATTCCCAGCGAAGTATAGCTCAGATCTTTTTGCTCAAAATCATAACCTGAGTTGAAAGTTACTTTCCATGCCGGTGTTAAACTCAGGTCTCCACTAAAGTTTAGCGTTTGTGTAAGCTGATCGGGTAAGGCGATATTGTTTTGAAAGAAAAAATTATAACCGACAGTTAAATTGAAAGGGACATTATAATCCAGATAGCGTTCCGGGTCACGATTGATTTCGCTGAGTTCCGTTTCGGTAGCCTTATCTGATTTATACTCCTTCTTTCGTTTGGTGATATTGAAGTTCACACTTAAGTTTCCGTTGGTGAATCGTGCCGGCTTTCCGTTGGCGTCCCATTCAAACGTGTTTATCCTTACCCCCTCCTGAGTAACCACATAGGGGTCGAATGTGCCAAACATGTTCAGCGAGACACGTTCCAGAATGGTAACACGTCCGCTTACATTGATGTTGGATAAACGCAAGGAGTCTGCAGCAAAGTTGTAGGATCCATTCAATGCAAGACTTTCCAGCAACTTTACTTTTTTTAATGTTTCAGTGCTATCCGTTTTTTGTCTGATCTTCATCTCGAAGTTATTATCGAGTGAGAAATTCATTAAGGTAGATTTACCTGCTCCCGGACCTCCATATATCCCTCCTTCGAAAATGGAATATTGCTGTTGGAGAAGTCCCGCTGAATCCGCTTGCACTTGCTTATAATAGCCATAGCCGCGTTCGCTAAAATCCGGTCGCCAGGAGAAACCAATGGTGGGTGTTATAACGTGACGGATAGCCGAAATTTTACCTTTTCTGAACTGCAGCATCCCATAAATCCGGGTATTCATATTCACGCTTAAACTAAAATCCCGGGCTGCTTTAAAACCATTCACCGTATCTACATCAATGACTCCCGAATCAGGATCCCATGTTTTTTCGATAGTTTTTAAGTACCATCTTTCCGTATAGCTGATCCCGGGACTCACAGTAAAATATTTGGCCACATTCAACGAAGTATTGATGGGAACCGTATGTTGAATGCCGTATCTGAATTGATCCAGCGATCCTTCTCTGAATAATAATGTATCCTTGGTGGCAATGGAATTCAATAAGGAGGAAGTCAATCCAACGCCAATTTTTTCATACCACCGTTGTTCACCCGTCGCTAGTTTTCGTTTAAAGGGCGTTTGTCGCGCCACGTTGAATGTCACTGCCGGTAAACTCAGATTGATATCCCGGGTTTGCGTGTTTTGAGAATGAGATAAACTGGCACTAAGGTTATAGGGTTTGCCTGTCCATGATTTTGCCCAGGCAATGGAAGAAGTAAACGTATTGGTCAGGAAATTAGTGGCATTGCTCAGATTGTATTGGTAGAAGGTGCTGCTTCCTGCATTCACATTGGCTGTAAAACTCATCCCGGGCCTCGCCTTTCCATCCTGAGTATGGTTCCACCGAATGAAAAATGCCTCTTCAAAACTATAATCCGGAAATTCTGGTCTGCTGTTTTTAGTGTTGGAATAATTCACGGACACATTACCATTAAATCGGTATTTCCAGGCATAATTGCTGAAGGCATTGGCTCTCCAGCTTCCTTTGGAATAGATATCTCCTGTAAGGGCCAGATCGAAATGATCATTTAATCCCAAATAGTATCCTCCATTTCTTAAAAAGAATCCCAATTGCTGCGATTCACCGTACTGCGGAAACAATATTCCGGAGGAGCGTCCTTTCCGGTTTGGGAAAAATCCAAAGGGAATGGCGAGTGGTGTGGGCACATCCATTATATAAAGATCTGCCGGACCGGTCACGACTTTATTATTGGGGATCACCTTTATTTTGTTTGACTTCAGATAGAAATGCGGATGGGGCGCATCGCAAGTGGTATAGTAACCATTTCGAATATAGGTGGTATTGTCCGGTTCCTTTTTGACCGTTGTACCGTGAATATAGCTATCACCATCCTTAGTGGAGATTTCTGAGATCTTTCCCCGCTTTGTATTGAAATTATATCGGATGCTGTCAGCATTAAATTCTTCAGTGCCCTGTTTAAAGATGGGCGTTCCGGCAATTTGACCTGTAGAATCAGGTAAGCCACTTGAAAACAATACTTTAGTATTGAAATCAATATCAATATAATTGGCGTCGAGTCGAATATCTTCATACACCATCCATGCCCTGCCGTATAAAAAGACCTTGCCCAAATCGAAATCGTAAATAATAGAATCTTTGGCATGGTATTCCACTTTCGACTTAAAATCTGTTGCCAATTGCAATGAATCGGGTAAAGTGAGGGAGTCTGTTCCCGTTAATAATAGACTATCCGATTTTACACGAAGGGTGTCCTTTGAAGGGAGGGTATCGGGATAAATCACCTGGCCTTCAGTGTAATTGCCTACCTTACATTTTGAGTAGCAGTCAGGTACAATAAAAAAAAGAAAGAGAACGCATACCGGCCACGAACAAATCAACGTTGAAAAGTTGAACGAACTGCCGGATTGTACATGCCTCATTATCTCTATTATACACTTATTTTTGACGGCGCAAAGCTACAAAACCCCAACGTGAAAAGTATATTCCGGATTATCTCTGTCATAGTAATTGTTTTACTGACGCTTTCATCGGCAGCTCCCCGCAAGGATAGCTATAAAATCAAAACGGTAGTAATTGATGCCGGTCATGGCGGGCATGATGCCGGATGTTTAGGTGCATCTGCCCGGGAAAAACATGTAGCCCTCGATATCGCTTTAAAGTTAGGAAAGCAGATTGAAAGTACTTTTCCGGATGTTAAAGTGGTGTATACGCGCAAAACAGACGTTTTTATTCCCTTGCATGAGCGCGCCAATATTGCGAATAAGGCACATGCTGATTTGTTTATATGTATTCACCTGAATGCCGGAGGAAAGGGCGCCTATGGGGCGGAAACGTTTATCATGGGGAATCATAAGACAGAAGATAATCTGGAAGTAGCCAAGCGTGAAAACTCCGCCATCTTGCTCGAGGAAGATTACCAGAAAAAGTACGATGGTTTTGACCCGAATTCACCGGAAGCCAATATCATTTTCTCTCTTTATCAAAGTCAGTTTATGAATCAGAGTTTGCTTTTCGCTTCTAATATTCAGGAAGAATTCACGGATTATGCCGGTCGTTATAACCGTGGTGTGAAGCAAGCCGGTTTCCTTGTATTGTATAAAACGGCTATGCCTGCTGTATTGATCGAATGTGGATTCCTTACCCATGAGCCGGAAGAGAAATTCCTGGCCTCTGAAAAGGGACAACAAGTGATGGCAGCGTCCATCTTCAGGGCATTTAAAGAGTATAAAGTAGATATGGAATCAGGGAATGATTCCCCACAGAAATCTACTCCTGCTCCTGTATCTACGACACCTGTTCCCGCGCCTAAGTCCACTTCTACTCCTGATCCTGTGGTGAGTCAGCCCGTAAAAGGCGATTCTACACCGGTTGTTAAAGATGCTGTGCCACCGTTGAAGGATAAGCAAGTGGTGGCTGATTCCGGGCCGGGAGCAACCGTTGGAGAATTAAAAATAGATGATAGTCCGGAGAAAGAACCTGTGCCTGCTCCTGTGAAACCGGCTCCTTCTAAGGCGCCTGAAAATTCCGTCGAATCTCCCGTTTTTATAGCCGTGCAGATTGGAGCAAGTAAAAATCCGGCAATAGACAATAAAAAATATTTACAGACAACGGGTGTAAAAGCGATTACTTCCGGAGATGGATTTACAAGATATGTGATTGGTAATTTCACCAATCTGGCAGCAGCGAAGAAGAAGTTGAGCGAGATCAAATCCACATTAAATCCTGATGCTTTCTTAACCGCCTTCAATGGAAAACAACGAATTTCACTTCAGGAAGCCGAAGCGCTTTTAAAAAGACCCTAATTTCGCACGGTGAAACTTTCAAACGAAGCTAAAGTAGGAATCCTTGTCACTGCCGCGCTGGCTGCACTCATCTGGGGACTGAATTATTTAAAAGGTAAGGATGTCTTTACCAGTAGGAACAGGTATTTTGCTGTGTATAAACATGTGGATGGACTTGCCACTTCCAATCCCGTATTCATGAATGGTTTTCGCATTGGCATTGTCAACAAAATTGATTTCATGCCGGATAAATCGGGTAATCTATTGGTGACTTTATTGATCAATAAAGATGTGTTTGTTGCGAAAAATTCTATCGCTAAAATATTTAGCTCCGATCTGATTGGCACCAAGGCATTGCGTATCGATTTGGGTGATGCGGCAGAGCCTCTTCCCGACAATGATACCCTGCATGCTGAATTAGAGTACAGCTTCGCACAGAAAGTGGGGGAACAGGTAGGGCCCATCAAGGATAAAACAGAACGGCTGATTGTCTCCATCGATTCATTGGTGACGATGTTCACGCTGCTCTTCGATCCCAAAACAAACGGCAATATAAAGGAAGGCATCGGTCATTTGAATAATACTCTCGCCTCTTTGGACAATCTTGTATCAGACGATAAAAGCAAGCTCAATGTGATGCTGTCAAATATATCTTCTATTACCACCAATCTGAAAAATAACAATGAGCAGATTGATAAGGTACTGGAAAATATGGAGCAGATCACAGATACATTAGCGGGAATCCGCTTTGCCGGCACCATCGAAAAAGCGGATCAACTTTTAGCGGAAATGAATCAGGTCTTCAATAAGATCAACAGCGGACAAGGTACATTAGGTCAGTTGGTGTATAATGATTCACTCTATATGAACCTGGATCAAACGGCGAAGGATCTGGATATCCTGATGAAGGATTTGAAAGCCAATCCGAAGAGGTATGTTCATTTTTCAATGTTCGGCAAGAAAGCGAACTGATTTATTGTGTAAAACATCCCTTATTCCATTGCGATTTCATGCTGATATTTGACTTGTAAGGTGTATTTTCGAACCATAAAGATCGCGTTATGTTGTCTCAAATCTTATTCAGCTTATTCCTGCTTGCCGGTAGTTATTTTTTCGCCAGCAAAGTCAGGGAGATCTCCAGAAATATTAAATTAGGCAGAGACCTTCAAATCAATGATCGTCCTGCTGATCGCTGGAAAGTGATGGCACGTGTCGCGCTCGGGCAATCCAAGATGACGAGCCGTCCGGTGGCTGCATTTTTCCACCTCTTGATTTATGTGGGATTTGTGATCATCAATATTGAAGTCATGGAAATCATCATTGATGGAATTTTTGGTACGCATCGCATATTGAGTTTCATGGGCGGTTTTTACGATTTCCTTATTGCAAGTTTTGAAATACTCGCGGTGGGTGTATTGCTCGCTTGTGTGGTGTTTCTTTCAAGAAGAAATCTGCTTAAACTCAAACGTTTTTGGATGAGAGAGATGACTTCCTGGCCAAGAACCGATGCTAATCTTATCCTGATCACAGAAATATTTTTGATGTCTGCATTTCTTATCATGAATGCCACCGACAGCATTCTGCAATCGCGGGGAGCCGATCATTATGTACTTGCAGGAGCATTTCCGGTGAGCAGTCTATTGGTGCCTTTATTCAATGAGATGAGTAACGATGGATTGATGGCTTTGGAAAGGTTTTGCTGGTGGTTTCATATCATCGGTATTCTTGCCTTTTTGAACTATGTCCCCTACTCCAAGCATTTTCATATTCTGCTCGCTTTCCCCAATACCTGGTACAGCAAACTTGAACCAAAAGGGAGTTTTACCAATATGGAAAGCGTGACCAATGAGGTGAAAATGATGATGGATCCTTCCATCGTTCCACCACCTGTTGCCCCCGGCGCTTCACCTCCCCGCTTTGGGGCGAAGGACGTGAAAGATTTATCGTGGAAGCAACTGATGGATGCTTATTCCTGTACCGAATGTGGCAGATGCACTTCTGTTTGCCCGGCCAATATCACCGGAAAATTATTATCGCCACGTAAAATCATGATGGACACGCGTGACCGATTAGAAGAGTTAGGGAACGGCATCAACAAAAACGGACCGGATTACGAGGATGGAAAATCCTTGTTAAACGATTATATAACACCTGAAGAACTATGGGCATGTACCTCCTGTAATGCATGTGTAGAAGCTTGTCCGGTATTGATAGATCCGCTTTCTATCATCATCGATATGCGCCGATTCATGGTGATGGAACAGAGCGCAGCTCCTGCTGAATTAAACGGTATGTTCACGAAAATCGAAAACAACGGGGCACCCTGGCAGTTCTCTCCGGCGGATAGAATGAACTGGACCGAAAGTTAAAACCTACCACTCACAAGCACCTTCCTGAGCAATGGATAATTTCAAAGTAAGAACAATGGCCGATATGATGGCCGCCGGTGAAAAGCCCGATATATTATTTTGGGTAGGATGTGCCGGAAGTTTTGACGACCGGGCAAAGAAAGTAACCAAAGCCGTAGCCCGTATTCTCCATCATGCAGGTATTTCCTTTGCTGTACTCGGTACTGAGGAAAGCTGCACCGGAGATCCCGCCAAGCGTGCAGGAAATGAGTTTTTATTTCAGATGCAGGCCATGAACAATATCATGGTACTTAACGGTTATGAAGTAACGAAAATCGTAACCGCTTGTCCGCATTGTTTTAATACACTAAAAAATGAATACCCGCAATTGGGAGGACACTATGAAGTGATCCACCATAGTCAACTCCTGCAGGATCTTTTGGACACCGGCAAAATCAAAGTAGAGGGCGGCACTTTCAAAGGTAAAAAAATCACCTTTCACGATCCCTGTTACCTGGGCCGTGCGAATGATGTGTACGAAGCTCCCCGTCGCGTCATCATGCGACTGGATAGTTTAATGGTGGAGATGAAAAGAAGTAAGTCGAACGGCTTATGCTGCGGTGCCGGTGGTGCACAAATGTTCAAAGAACCTGAACCCGGAAACAAGGACATCAATATGGAGCGCACCGAAGAAGCCTTAGCCCTCACTCCCGACGCCATCGCCGTAGCCTGCCCCTTTTGCATGACCATGCTCTCCGACGGTGTCAAACTCCACAACAAAGAAACCGAAGTCAAAGTAAAAGACATCGCCGAACTCATCGCCGAAGCCATCGACCTGTAATGAATTGATGAATTGATGAATTGATGAGTTGATGAATGTTTTGAAGTATTTAAAATTCTTGTGTTAAGAAAACTCCTCCGTGTTGCTCCGTGAACTCTCTGTGACTCTGTGGTAAAAAAAGGACAATTTCTAGGAAGACGAAGATCGTCATTCATCTAAAATCATTAAATTATTCGGTAAGATAAATTATTTTAAAATAGAAAGCATTGCTAAGCGTCGCAATCAGAGGTTTGAATTTACGGATTCAATTTGAAAAAACCGGATGTTCAATAATATTTTGATAGGCCGCAGATTGCTTATGATTATTATGATTTATTATGATATTTCCCTGCGACCCCCGCGCTTTCATAGCGTCCCAGCGGTGGGAAAATAACTATAGGTGAAGTATAATCATTTGAACTTATCGAAAATTTTTCGAATTTCAATTTCAAACTGATCCAGTTTTTCTCCCGCAATTCCTGCTCCTGCTTCAACGGCTTTTCCTAAATGTTCAGCTTCCTTGCCGATTTCGGAGGAGATGTTTTTCCAGCCGTCTTTGAGTTCCATTTTGCCGAGTGAAAATTGGATTTTGAGCATGTCGAGGCGTATTCTCCAATCCATGAATTTTTGCTTCAATGCCTGCTCCATTTTGGGAAATTCAGGATGTTGCTCTAATTTCATTTTTAAAAGACTCCATTCAGCGGAAATTTTCTTTTTCTGCTCCTCAAAAGCTTCCATTCCTTCGGCCTTGCCCAGCGACAATTGCACGCGAAGCTCATCTATTTTCAATCGGATGGCATCCGCTTCTTCACGACTTCCTGCTTTCCATTCCTGTAGTGTTTTATCAATAGCGGTAAGCGTTTCATTGAAATCTGCTTTCAGTTCTTCAAAACGCTGTATCGCCTCTGCTTCAACAGGCGCCCATTTCGATTTAACATCTGTAAATTCTTCCTTGATTTTATTCACAAGGTTTTCAGCGATGGATTTAAATTCTGTAAAAACTTCCTGTGTTTTCATGATCTTTCTTTTTTTCAAAGATAGACAGAATTTAACCCATAAAATTGAGTTGCATCAACGGAGCGCTTGATTTTTCTCAATGTTAAGAAATTATGTTTGTCTGTAATTCCACTCATTCATCCGGTGAGCTGTTGTTCGGATGCATTAATATGTCCTCAGCCAGCGGATTAAATTTGTTAGTATTTTCCGGTTCTTTAAGGCAAAAAATATTGTTTTTACACGAAATTAGTACGCAGGCTTCTTCCAATTAAAGAAGAATATCATATCCATTCTCTTACCTTTGCACCTATTCGTTTCAAAAATCAGTATGCCCCGACAACAAAACAAAGCATTTCGTGACTTCCTCGTAGAGGTTGGGGGTATATCAGATTTTACTGCCAAATTTTTCAGAGAAGGCTTTAAGCCCCGCTACGAATGGAGTGAACTCGTCCGTCAATGCTATATAATTGGTTATAAAACGCTGCCGCTGGTAGGGATCACCGCCTTTATCATGGGATTGGTGTTAACCGTTCAATCCCGACCCACCCTGGAGGAGTTTGGTGCCGAATCCTTCCTCCCGTCGATGGTGGCTTTGTCGGTAATCAGAGAAATTGGTCCGGTGATTACTGCGCTGATTTGTGCAGGAAAAATCGGGTCCAGTATTGGTGCTGAGCTAGGTTCAATGCGCGTTACAGAGCAAATTGATGCCATGGAGGTCAGTGGAACGAATCCGTTCAAATACCTGGTGGTGACCAGAGTGGTAGCCTGTACCCTGATGTTGCCTATTCTGGTGGTTGTGGCTGATTTTATTTCCTTGTATGCTTCGTATATTGGTGTTAATTTTAAAGATGTGGTCAGTATTGATCTGTATTACAATAAAGTCTTTGACTCATTGGTTTATGGAGATGTATTGCCGGCCATCATAAAAACGTATTTCTTTGGATTTGCCATTGGTATCATTGGCTGTTACAAAGGATATTTCTCAAATAAAGGCACAGAGGGTGTTGGAATAGCGGCCAATTCGGCGGTGGTAGTATCCTCTCTAGTAGTGTTTATTCTTGACCTCATCGCTGTTCAGATAGCGGATATCATGGGTCTCACGTAGGATGGCTTTCGCAGAAGAACATATCGCTCCAAAACCTGTTCATCCTTCGAAGGAGGTGATGGTACATACCGGCAATCTGTATAAATCATTTGGTGATAATCATGTCCTGAGGGGATTCAACCTGGATTTGTACAAAGGAGAAAATCTGGTGGTACTCGGGAAATCCGGATCAGGTAAATCCGTACTGATCAAGTGTATGGTGGGATTGCTTATTCCTGACAGCGGTTTGGTAGAAGTCTTCGGGAAGGACATTCCTAAATTAGACCAGGATGAACTGGATCATATCCGTGTGAAGATTGGTTTTCTCTTTCAAAGTTCGGCATTGTATGATTCCATGACGGTGCGGGAGAACCTGGAGTTTCCTTTGCGCAGACACTGGATCACTAAAACCCGTGATGAGGTAAACGAGCTGGTGATGGAAGCCCTGGATAATGTGGGTCTTACCAATGCTGTTGATTTGATGCCTTCCGAATTATCGGGAGGAATGCGGAAGAGAATCGGACTGGCAAGGACATTGATCCTCAAGCCGGATATTATCCTGTACGATGAACCAACTACTGGATTAGATCCGATCACAGGACGGGAAATCAGTAAATTAATTGTTGACATTCAGCATAAATACAATACATCCTCTATAATCATCACCCATGATATGGGATGTGCCCGCATAGTGGCCAACCGAATCATGGTATTGGTGAATGGAGTTTGCTATGCAGAAGGTACCTTTGCAGAATTGGAAAAATCAAATGATCCGAATATTAAGCCTTTCTTTGAATAAATATGGAAAAAGCCTCCAGTAAAATAAAACTCGGGATTTTTGTTCTTACAGGAACAATACTGCTCATCATCTCTTTGTATCTCATAGGTACTAAACAAAACCTCTTTAACAAAACTTTTTCAGTGTATGTGAAATTCCATAATGTGGGTGGATTGATTGCCGGAAATAACGTCCGTTTTGCAGGTATCGCTATAGGAACAGTTAAGGAGGTTGAGATCGTCAATGATACGATAGTTCTTGTGGAGATGGTCATCCGGCAGGATGCTATGCGCTTTATCCGCAAAGCGTCGATGGCTGAAATTGGTTCAGATGGTCTGATGGGTAACCGCCTGATCAATCTCTCAACGCCGAATCCGAACTCTCCATTTATAGCCCCGGGAGATACCATTGTCTCATTAACCGCGGTTGAAACCGATGAGATGATGAGGACATTGAACAAGACCAATGAAAATGTATTGGTGATCTCCTCTGATTTGAGAAAAATCACCCGTAAGATTCATGACAGTAATCCCATGTGGGACTTACTCGCCGATTCAATGGCCGCTGACAATATACGTCGCACCTTGCGCAATATTGAGTCTGCCAGTTCGAGAGCCGGGGAAATGACACTGGATGCAGAGAACCTGTTAAAAGAAATCAGAGAAGGAAATGGAATGGCCGGTAAAATATTATCCGATGATTCCACCGCTTTAGTTTTTGAACAGACTATGGCTAATCTCAAAGCAGCTACCGATACTGCAAAACTCGCCTTGCACCATATGCATGAGTTCATGGAAGATCTAAATCTGACTCCCGGACCACTTGGAGTGCTTGCCAGAGATACTGTAATGGGAGCAGATATGAAGAATATTTTCAAAAATCTGAATGAAAGTACTGTTTTACTCAACGAAAACTTAAATGCTTTAAGAAGTAATTTCCTGTTCAGAAAGTATTTTAGAAAAAAAGCAAAAGAAGAGGAAAGGAATAATTAGTCATATAGATGATTTTCATCATTGTCTTATGTTACTTTTATCACATACTTTTTTAATCGAAGTGCTTTACTTTGCCTTATGGCAATTAATCGTTCAAAAATCAATAAGGCTGCAAGTGCACTTAAAGTGATTTCGCATCCTACCCGTTTAGAGATTCTGATGCACCTCGAAGCAAAGAAAACGCTAACTGTATCTCAATTATGCACCAGGCTGGATGTTGAGCAATCACTCGTGTCGCATCACCTGGCCGCAATGAGAAGAAGAGGAGTGCTTAAATCTACCCGCGACGGAATTAATATCTCCTATGAAATACTTGATCCTATTGTATTGGATATTATTAATCAGGTCTTTCACAGTAAATTAATGAAGTAATTCAATCGTATTATTTCAAGGTCGTTTCATTACCTTTTTTACGCAAAATGAATAACATTCTATACAATAGGTATTGAGAATATTCAACCTGTTTGTGAGATGAATTGCTGATGTTTTAAATGAAAGAATTGTCCTCTGAAATTCAACGGAACTGCAAAAGATGGAAAACACTAAAGTGAAATTGGACTTCAATACTATTATTCATTCGGGAAAACCGGTCCTCGTTGATTTTTTTGCAGAATGGTGTGGACCCTGTAAAATGATGGCCCCTGAACTTGAAGCGCTGAAGAAAAAGTTGGGCGAGAAGGTGCATATATTAAAGATCGATGTGGACAAAAATCCGGGTGCTGCTGCAAAGTTTAACGTACAAGGTGTACCCACATTAATAATTTTTCATAATGGTAAGGCCGTGTGGAGACAATCCGGAGTTATTCCGTCAAATCAACTGGAGAAAATACTAGGTAGTTACCTCTTAAATTAGTTACTTTTTCTTTGAGACTTTTTGAGATATGTTCTGGTAAAATGGATTTAATTTTTAAATCATTAACTTAGATGTATCTGTTGAAATTTAAGTTACTAAAAAGAAAAAATTGAATCCTTCTTAATATGAAAGTATCCTTCAAAAGTAGTATATTGATTGCATTTCTAATTGCAGCAGTGACAAACGGTGCATTTGCGCAAACACAAGGCACTCCTGTTCAACTTCGCCTCGAACCGGTTACCATATCCGGAATGCCTCCTCTTCACTCCTATTCATGGGCAAAGTGGGAAGGGAAATGGTTGATCTTTGGTGGTCGGACCAATGGACTTCATGGCTTTCAACCGCCTTTTGCATTTCCAACAGCCAATCAGAATGGAATGATTTACGTAATCGATCCTGATAGTAATTTGCTATGGAGTACTTCTGCATCTGTTTTGCCTGTGGCTATTCGTGAACAGATTATCAGCAGTAATCAGCAATTTACTCAGGATAATAATTATTTGTATATTACAGGTGGGTATGGATTTGCTTCCGTCCCGAATTCCTTGATAACATTCCCCTACCTCACAAGGATAGATGTAAATGGTTTGATTCAGTCTATTGTTCAGCAGCAAAGCATACTCCCCTATTTTTCGCAGGTCTATGATGAAAGGATGGCTGTGACCGGTGGGCATATGGTCATTGTGGACTCCTTACTAAATCTGGTGATGGGTCATCGGTTTGATGGACGCTATAACCCGAATAACGGTCCATCATTTACTCAAACATATACCGATGCGATTCGAACATTTACTGTTGAAGATTCCGTCAATCAAGTGGTCATCAGAAATTACAGTGAAACAATAGACACCCTACTTTATCATAAAAGAGATTATAATCTTGTCCCTCAGGTACTGGCCGGCGGAGCAGAAGTTCATACCGCTTTCACGGGAGTCTTTCAGTATGGAATTGATTTACCCTGGACAATTAGTGTAGATATTCAAGGAGGAACAGGTTCACTCATTACTAATTTCGAGCAGAAACTTAATCAGTATCACACGGCTTACGCACCATTGTATGATTCAATATCAGGAAGGAATACGACCATTTTCTTTGGAGGAATGGGATTTTATTATCCGGATTCACTGAATCAAATTCAACAAGACTCCCTCGTTCCTTTTGTAAAGACGATCAGTTATGTTCAACGTGATGCCACCGGATTAACCGAAGGCTATTTCCCGATTCAAATGCCGGGCTATGAAGGTTCAAGTGCAGAGTTCATTCCCGCAGAAGTTGCGCTGAGCGGAAATGGTGTTATAAAATTACATGCATTGGATACCGGTGATGTGGTAATTGGATATATTGTTGGAGGAATTACTTCCGATCAACCCAACATTTTTATGCAGGCAACAGGAACAAGCTGGGCATCCTCCACTGTCTATAAAGTGATCATCAATACACCAACGGCAAGCGGACTTTCAAATTCAGACGATCAACTTATTCCGACTTTGAAGTTGTATCCAAACCCTGCTCAACAACATCTTTCAGTAGAATTTGAACTGACCTCACCTGAAAAACTTAATCTGGAGATTATGGATCAATTGGGTAAGTCAGTGATTAGAATGGACCGCAAATGGTATAAGACCGGAGTGAATTCAGAGCGCATTAATTTGGATGTCCTTCGTTCAGGTCAGTATTCGGTGGCATTGATCAAGGATGGAAAAATTATTCGTGTAGCTTCCTTTATTAAAGGAATGTAGCATTCACGAAATCAAATACAGTTCTGATCGTTGGATGCAGATATTTTTCGTTGCAGGAATTAGATAGTTGTTGATTGATTCGGGTAGTTGTAACTCCGGTTATCCTTCAACTTTAGTGATTAATATCCAAATATTTGCTCCAACTCCAATTCAGTAACAGGTCCATATTTTTCAAGCATCTTGAAATCTATTTTTTCTTTATTTCCAATTACAGCCAGCCTGTACTTTTTCCCTTTTAAATATTGCTGCTGAAAAGCTACAATATCCTGCATTTGCATGCCCTGAACTTTTTCAAATATTTCTTTGCGCAAATCCACCTGATTCCCTAGTTTTTTTTGCGCATGATAGAAGTTAAGTATTCCCTTACGTGTTATCCGATCAGTGCTTATACTCTGTAATACCCCTTCTTTTGCAGTGGCGAAATTGTTTTCGGAAACCGGCATTTCATTCAGCAACTCAAACATTCCGGCCATCGCTTCAGGGAGTTTATCCACCTGAGTACCGATGTAGGCTGTACTGTAGTATGAACGATCCAGTCGCGATGGGGCACTATATCTGGAGCTGACAGCATAAGCCAGGGCCTTGCTCTCTCTTAATACCTGGAATACCGGCGACGACATTCCACCACCAAAATAACGACTATACATTAAAACCGATGCTTGCTGATCTTTATTATAAGACCCCCCTTTAGCAATAAAGTTCACCTCCGCTTGTTTCATATCATAATTGACAAAAAACACTTTTCAATCCTGAGTATCTTCTTCTACAAATTTCTTAGGTGCGGGAATAGCTTGCAGTCCTCTCGGAATCTTATGAAATTTAGAAAGAGCTGTCACTATTCCTGCACTATCCAAAGGACCGTAGTAATTTATTTTATGCACAAAGCCATTCAAATTTCTAAGCATTACGGTAAGATCACTTCCTTTCAAGGCCTTCAACTCTTCTTCACTAAGTTGATAGGTTGCCGCGGACGATGGACCGTACATTGCATAAGAAGTCGCCCTTGCTAAAATTTGCCCTTTATTCAAGCGTGCATTTGCTCTTTTTTTCAGGATATCATCTATCAAATTACTCAACGCTTTTTCATCGGCTTTGGGTCCGGCTAAAATACTCTCCAGCAAAGTCAGCGCTCCAATAAAATTATCAGCAATGCCATCCAGTGAAATACTCATTTCATCCTCTCCGGCACTAGCCGAAAATGAACAGCCCAGCTTATAAAATTCTTCCTGGATTTGAGCCGAGGTAAATTGATCGGTAGCCAGGAAGTTCAAATATTGTGTGATCACCGGCCAGCGACGATCATGAGCGGCGCCCATATCAAAGCTATAGGTTATGCTAAACAACTTATTCTCCGTATTTTTAATCATGAATACCGGGATTGCTCCTTTTAGTTTGCCAAGGGTGATATCCTTTTCAAAATCGATAAATAACGGCTGAATTTCATTGACCTTAGCATCGAGAATTCTCTTAACGAACTCAGATTTCATTTCACTGTTTGTTGCGACCGGGGTAATCGTTGGTTTCACTACCTTCACTACATTCTCATCCACCCCTGTTCGTTTAAACACGACAACATGATTATCGCCGTACCATTTCCGCACAAAATCAATGACTTGTTGTTTATTAATTTTTGATAAACGGTCGATGCGTTTTACAGCTCTTTCATAAGACACTCCCGTCAATTCAGCATTTAACATGGCCGATGCTCTGCTCCTGTTATTTTCAAAACTTTGCTCTTGTTCCATCCGAAGATTAGTAACGATAGCAGGGATCATCCAGTCCGGGAAATTACCCAGTTTTAATTCCATGATTTGCTCCATCAACAAGTCGCGTACCTGCTCCGGAGTCTGGCCTTCACGAGGTCTTCCTGAGAGCATATGCACGGAGTAATCTTTCATGATGATAGTACTGGAAGAGGCACTCAACACTTTCTGTTTATTGTTCAAATTAATATCCAGTAATCCGGCTTGTCCGTTGGATAAAATATAGTCAACAATCGTTAATACATCTGCATCTTCGGTTGCCGCCCCGCTAAAGCGAAAGCCCATCGTCACACTCTCTGCATCCGGACCATATACTTCTCTGACCACAGGAATTTTTATAAATTTTTCCTGCGCCACTTTAAAGGGAGGGACTTCCTTCACGGGCATCTTTCCGAACTTCTCATCGATCAAACGAATGGCCTCATCCGGATTAAAATCTCCGCTAAAAGCGATGATCATATTATTGGGCACATAATATTTTTGAAAATATTCCTGAATCGCTTTTAATGAAGGATTCTTCAGATGATCTACTGTTCCGATGGTAGTTTGTGTACCATACTGATGATTTTCAAATAATCCGCCGAAAAGGTTTTCAAATACTTTAGATCCGTCACTATCGAGTGACCTGTTCTTTTCTTCATAAACCGCCTCGAGTTCCGTATGAAACAACCGCATGACAGGTTTTCTGAATCGCTCTGCTTCTACGGTGAGGAAGTTCTCCAGTTGGTTGGAAGGAACCGTATTGATATAAACAGTTTGCTCGTTGGAAGTATAGGCATTTACACCGGTCACTCCCATTCCAGCCATCATCTTGTCAAATTCATTGGGAATCGCGTAGGTAGATGCTACCCCTGAAATAGAATCAATTTGTCTGTACAATTTCACCCTTGTCAAGCTATCTTTAGTAGCACCGTAACGTTCGTACAAGTTGAAAATGCTGTCAATTAAAGGCGCCTCTTTAGTAAAATCACGGGTACCATACACATCTGTCCCTTTAAAAAGCATATGTTCTAAATAATGAGCAAGACCGGTATGATCGGCAGGATCATTTTTGGAACCTGCCTTAATGCCAATCATGGATTGAAATTTTGGTTCATCTTTATAAACGGATAAATACACCTTTAAACCATTGTTGAGCGTGTAAATCCTTGCTTTCAGCGGATCACCCGGAACTGTGTCATACGTATAGGTGTTTGTAGCCTGTCCGTTTAAAAGAAGGGGTAAAAAAATCAGAATCAGGCCATTCATTAGCCTTTTGATGATATTCATAATAGTCGGTTTTGAACTTCAAAAATAGAGTTATTCAATTTGATTTAACGACCGAAAACACCTTTTTACCCATTAAATCCTAAAATAGACCTAGAATTACTTTTCTTTAAAAGTAGATTTTAGCATTTTTGTAAATCAATGAAGAAGCTACTGATTACTATTCTTGCCCTGACCTGTCAGTTTTTTCCGTATTTTATTCAAGGGCAAACTCTTGCAGGACAAAATTGGTACTTTGGCAATATGGCAGGGCTAAATTTTGCTACTAACCCACCTACTCCATTAACCAATAGTGCGATGAATGCCTTTGAAGGTTGCGCCACTATTTCTGATGCCGGAGGTAATCTTCAATTTTATACTAACGGTAATATCGTTTGGGACCGAAATCACCTGCCCATGCCTTCCGGAAATGGATTGAATGGAGATGGAGCAGCGACCCAGACTGCCATCATCGTTCCCCGGCCTCAAAACCCTTCTCAGTATTATATATTTACAGTAGATACCAATGGTGGGGCCAGAGGTTTATGCTACAGTGAGGTGGACATGAGTTTAAATGGTGGCAACGGTGACGTTACTACGAAAAATGTGCAATTGGTGACGCCTGTCGCTGAAAAACTCACTGCTGTCCGTCATGCAAATGGTGTCGATGTTTGGGTCATCGTTCATGGTTGGAATAACAATGAATTCAATGCCTATGCGGTGACTCCGGCAGGTATTAATAATGTCCCCGTGGTCTCTTCCACAGGTCTCGTTCATGGCGGTTTATTTTCAAATGCTCATGGGTACATGAAGGCTTCTCCTGATGCTCAAAAGATCGCTGTTGCCATTCGTGGTCTGCGTCAGGCGGAACTTTTTGACTTGAATAACATTACGGGACAAATCAGCAATCCGGTGACCATCAATTTTACTCCACAAATTTATGGTCTTGAATTTTCGCCGGATAACAGATACTTATATGTAGGAACTACCACCAATCCTGCGGAAATATTTCAATATGATATCACCGCCGGAAATCCGGCTGCCATCGTTGCTTCCGGCCAGTCCATCGGAACAATCCCGGTTTTTATGGGGGCATTGCAATTGGGCATTGACGGAAAAATTTATGTTTGCCAGTTCCAGTCCACTTCGTTAGCCGTTATTTCGCAACCTAATCTTTCCGGTGCCGCTGCCGGATTTTCTGCCAATGCTATCTTCCTTGGGGGAAAGACATCGCAATATGGCTTGCCGAACTTCATTCAAAGTTTTTTCATTGTTGCCGACTTCACTTACACGGATACCTGTAGTGGACAGCCTACCAACTTCACCACCATTTTCGCCGGACCTGATTCCGTAAAATGGAACTTTGATGATCCGGGTTCAGGAGCTTTGAATAGCAGCAATCAATTGAATCCGCAACATATATTTTCAAGTGCGGGACAGTATACAGTCGAGTTAATTGTTTGGCAGGGATTACTCTCCGATACTGTAGAGAAAACCATTCAGATTCTGGCTACTCCTGACCCTGATCTTGGAAATGATATCAGTGAATGCTTAGGGAATGTGGTGCCTTTGAATCCGGGTAATTTTCCGGGAGCTGATTTCTTATGGCAAGATGGAACTACAGGATCACAAATCACTATAGATACCACAGGTAATTATTGGGTAGAAGTGGAATTTGGAGGATGTACAGGACGGGATACAATTGATGCTATTTTTAATGCAGTTCCTGTAGTGGATTTAGGTCCTGCACAAACTGCCTGCGAAGGAGATACAGTCTTCCTCGATGCCGGAAATACAGGTGCAACTTATCTCTGGCAAAACGGAACGAGTTCGCAGGTATTAGCGGCCACCGTAAATGGAAATTACACGGTAACCGTAAGTCTGGGCAATTGTTCGGCTAATGACCAGGTATTAATCACCTTTGACCCTGTTCCTTTCGTTGCTTTCGGGCCGGATACCACTTTATGTAAAGGATTTCCCATTTTCCTTGATGCCACAAATGCAGGAGCAACCTATATCTGGCAGGATGGTACCATTGATCCCTTCATCTTTGCTGAAGATCCGGGTACTTATTCGGTGATCATCTCCATTGGAAATTGTACCGCATCCGACACCATTATCCTGGATCAGCAAGATAAACCATCCGTTATTTTAGGTGAGGATTCCGTTTTATGTGCCGGACAACCTCTTGTGTTGAGTGCCTTCAATTACGGCGCTACTTATAGCTGGCAAGATGGATCTACGGATTCGCTGTTCAAACCTGAAATTACAGGACTCTATTATGCAACTGCCATCAACCAATGCGGAATTTCTGCAGATTCTATTTTCCTGACTTTTAACATCTGCAACTGTCTCGTTTATATTCCGAATGCCTTTACGCCTAACAGAGACAATAAAAACGAAATTTTTAACTATCAAGCCAACTGCACAGATTTTACAGGGAAACTGGAAATTTATAATCGTTTCGGACAATTACTTTTCGAAAGTGAAGACCCTTTAATAGGCTGGGACGGCACTTTCGAAGGAAAAGATGCTACCGAGGCAGCCTATGTGTATGTTCTCACCTATTCAGGTTATGACAACGGCAGATTCAGGGAAGAAAAAATCAGAGACACCTTCCTGCTCTTCCGCTGATTTTCAAGTGGAATACCAATTTTTAACAAAGGAATTCACACTGTTGATAATTTAACTGTTCTATATTCATACCATTGAACAAGGACACGTACTTTTAGTGGTGAGCGTGGGGCAGGCTTCTTATCTTTGGAGATTGCTGTCGCGCAGTATCTCATCCTGTTAGAAATTAGTATAATTATATGAAAATCACTTATTACGGACATTCCTGCTTCACTTTGGAAGTAAAAGGTAAAGTCGTTCTTTTTGATCCTTTTATCTCCCCCAATGAACTGGCTTCAAAAATAGATATAAACAAAATTCACGCTGACTATATCCTCATCTCTCACGGACATCAGGATCATATCGCGGATGCCGTTTCAATCGCTCAAAGAACCGGGGCCAAGGTCATCAGCAACTGGGAAATCATTTCCTGGTTAGGGAATCAAGGCCTGGAAAATACGCATCCGATGAATATTGGAGGGCATTGGTTCTTTGATTTCGGTAAAGTGAAATGTGTGAATGCTGTGCATAGTTCTTCTTTACCGGATGGAAGTTACGGCGGAAACCCAATGGGCTTCTTGCTGGAAACGGATGAAGGAAATGTCTACTATGCCGGTGATACTGCATTGACTTTAGACATGAAATTAATCGGTGATTATAAACGCATCGACCTTGCCTTTCTCCCTATCGGAAACAATTTTACCATGGGTATTGACAATGCTGTACTAGCTTCTGATTTTATACGTTGTGAGAAAATCATAGGCATGCATTACGACACCTTTGATTACATTAAAATTGATCATGACGAGGCTTTTGGAAAGTTCGCCGCTGCAGGAAAGGAGTTAGTATTACTTCAAATAGCTCAAAGTATAACATTGTAATTCAGTAACTAATAGTTTTAATATAAAGTCTTGATCATGGCAAAAATAATAGCAATAGCGAATCAGAAAGGGGGTGTAGGCAAGACTACAACTGCAATAAACCTGGCGGCAAGTCTGGCCGTTCTTGAATATAAAACACTTCTTGTTGATGCAGATCCGCAGGCTAACGCCACTTCGGGAGTTGGCTTTGACCCAAGAACTGTCAAAACTTCTATTTATGAATGCATCATCAATGAAGTCTCGCCGAAGGATATTATTCTGGAAACGAAAACGCCTCATCTATACCTTTTGCCCTCCCATATTGATCTGGTAGGTGCAGAAATTGAGATGATCCAAATGCCGAATCGGGAAAAGATGATGAAGCAGGTGTTGGAAAGTATTCAGGGGGAATTTGATTTTATAATCATCGACTGTTCACCTTCTCTGGGACTTATTACCATCAATGCATTGACGGGTGCTGATTCAGTCATCATTCCGGTACAATGTGAATATTTTGCCTTAGAGGGTTTGGGAAAGCTCCTGAATACCATAAAAATCGTTCAAAGCCGCCTCAACCCGGAATTGGCCATAGAAGGAATTCTGCTTACCATGTACGATATGCGTTTACGATTAAGTAATCAGGTGGTGGAAGAAGTGAAAACACATTTTCAGGACATGGTTTTTGATACCATTATTCAAAGAAATACCAAGTTGGGCGAAGCGCCTAGTTTTGGAGAAAGTATCATCATGCACGATGCCGCAAGTAAAGGAGCCATCAATTATCTGAATCTTGCCCGTGAAATCCTGCAAAACAACAATATGACAGGAATGTCGGCAGAGGAAAAAGTGATGACCGATAAAGTGATGGAAAAGCTGAAAATTTCCGAGAATTAATTCCACAAAAAGAAAGAAGTTAAACTATGTCAACTAAAAAATCAGCGCTCGGAAAAGGTCTTAGTGCCTTGCTGGAAGGAAATATTACTCCCGAGCATGTAGAAAATGCCGGAGCACCTGTAGATACACTCGGAGGTCCTGCGAAAGTAATGGCCGGCAATGTTGCCCTCATTAATTTAAGTCAGATTGAAGCGAATCCTTTTCAGCCACGTACTGAATTTGATGAATCAGCTTTAAAGGAATTAGCCGAATCCATCCAAACGCAAGGAATCATTCAGCCGATTACCGTGCGAAAAATGGGGCCTGACAAGTACCAGATTATATCCGGCGAACGTCGCTACAAAGCTTCCAGATTGGCGGGATTAACTTCCATTCCGGCCTATGTTAGAACTGCGAATGATCAATCCATGCTGGAGATGGCGCTCGTAGAAAATATACAGCGGGAGAACTTAAATGCATTGGAAATAGCGATCAGTTATCAGCGACTTATTGAAGAATGTCAGTTGACTCAGGAAGGTTTAGGAGAACGAGTTGGAAAAGATCGCAGCACGGTAACCAACTACCTGCGCTTACTCAAACTTCCTCCTCAAATTCAGTTCGCGATTCGTGACGGGAGAATAACCATGGGTCATGCCCGGGCTATTTTAGGAGTGGATGATATCGGTATGCAATTGAAGATTTTTAATGACATCCTGGAGAATGATCTTTCCGTTCGAAAAGTAGAAAATCTGGTACGTCAGAATTCTCCTAAAAAATCGGGTAAAAAGGAAAACAGCAAAGCTTCATGGGCGGTGGAAGTCAGGAATCTGGAGGATCGTCTGGAACATCGCTATGAAACGAAAGTAGAGATTAAACATAAAGACAATGGGAGTGGTCAAATTCTCATCAACTACTTCAGTAATGATGACCTCAACCGTCTGATGGATTTGTTGGATTTTGATTGATTCAATTCCTATACCCATGTGGCAGTTGTTGCAACGATTTCCCCTTCGTCAGTATTGCGGAGGGGTTTTGTTTATTGTAATTTCCCTCCTGTTGCCATTAACAGGAACTGCTCAGGATACCATTCCGCTGCGGAACGATAGCATCGTTTTAATCGGAGATTCAGTTTCGTTGGTACCTCAGCATTCCGTGCGAAAAGCTACCCTCCTCTCTACATTTTTACCCGGTGCCGGACAAGTCTATAATAAGAAAATATGGAAGGTGCCCATTGTCTATGCTGCCTTTGCAGGAATGGCTTATCTCATCAAATTTAACCATGATAACTTCCGGAAATTTGATAATGCCTTATTGCTACGGTATGATGAGGATCCGAATACGGTAGATGAATACGCCGATATTTACACAGAGGAAAATCTACGTTCGCTCAGTGATTTTTACAGAAGAAACAGGGACTTGTCTGTGATCGGTATTACCCTCGTCTATGTACTAAATATTGTGGATGCTCATGTAGATGCGCATCTTTTTAGTTTCAATGTAGATGACGATTTAAGTTTGCAGTGGAGTCCATTGCTTCAACCCGCACCCGGACAAGCCTCGGCAGGTTTATCACTCACTTTACGCTTCTGATCCTTATGATGAAAATTGCACTTATCGGTACAGGAAAAATGGGAATGGCCGTGGAAGAACAAGCGATCAGGGCCGGTCATGAAATCCTGATTCGTATTAATCATCTGAACAGGTCCAACTATACTGCTGCGGACTTGAAAAGGGCCGACATCGCGATAGAATTCACGCAGCCGGATGCAGCAGTTGACAATCGCCGCTGGTGCCTGGAGGCAGGCATTTCGGTGATTTGTGGAACTACCGGTTGGCAGGAGATGTCGGGTGAGGTTTTTCAAAAATTCATAGCTAAGAAAGGTGCTATTATAACTGCCACCAACTTCAGTATTGGAGTCAATATCCTGTTTCGACTGAACCGGGAACTCGCTGCCTGGATGAACAGCCATACCGATTATCACCCATTCATCGAAGAAGTCCATCATACGCGCAAGCTCGATAAGCCCAGTGGAACAGCGGTAACATTGGCGGATGGTATTTTCCAATCCAATCAACATGTAAAATCCTGGATGCTTACTCAGGGCAACCCGGAGGTGCCCAATGACGTATTAGCTATTCATTCCGTACGTGAGGGAGATGTGATTGGAAAACATGAGGTGGCATGGACATCCCCCATCGATAAAATCAGCATTCACCATGAAGCCTTTAACAGAGAGGGATTTGCTGCCGGTGCACTACTTGCGGCCAGTTGGCTGATCGGTAAAATCGGGGTTTTCAGTATGGAAGATGTACTCTTTGGAAACCGAAAATCGCATATTTAATAGACTAAGCTATTCATTTTCTAACTTCGACCCCGTAAATAAACATTATGAACTGGAAATTCTGGCAAAGCAGTGGAAGAAAAAGCAAGACACGCGAATGGTTTGATGCCATCATTTTCGCCGTCATCGCTGCTACCATCATTCGGACATTCTTCATTGAAGCGTTCACCATCCCTACTCCATCCATGGAAAAAACACTCATGGTAGGTGATTTTTTATTCGTTAGCAAAGTTCACTATGGGGCCCGAACTCCTATGACCCCTTTATCCATCCCCTTCATGCATCAGGAAATTCCTGTGTTTGGTGGCAAGTCGTATTCCGATTCATGGAAACTGCCCTATTACCGTTTACCCGGATTTGCCGATGTAAAGCGGAACGACATCGTGGTCTTTAATTATCCTATGGAAGATGACCGTCCGATCGACAAGCAAACACATTACATCAAAAGATGTGTAGGAATTGCAGGTGATACACTGAAAGTCGTAAACCGAACCGTATTCATCAATGGCAAGAAAGGCGATGCAGCCCCGGAAAAGCCAGTATGTGTATGATATTAAAACTTCAGGAAGCGGTATTAGTGAACGCATTCTTCGAAAAAATGATATTACCGATGGCGGTCCGGCGTATAATCCGGGTGATTACCGCTTTTGTCTGACGGAAAATTCAGTAAGCGAACTTAAAAAATTGCCGAATGTTACCGGTATCCAGGTGATGACCATGCCTGCCGGACAATATGAAGATTATATTTATCCCTCCGATCCAAAACTCCGGTGGAACATGGACAATTATGGTCCGATTTATATTCCAAAAAAGGGAGCAACCATCTCTATTAACGCCGAAAATATCAGCATCTACAAACGTGTCATCACTGTTTATGAAGGCAACGAGATGGAGGAACGCGACGGCAGAATTTTCATCAATAATCAACCGGCAACAACGTATACTTTCAAGCAGGATTATTTCTTTATGATGGGTGATAACCGACACAATTCAGCCGATTCCCGTTTTTGGGGATTTGTACCCGAAGATCATATTGTTGGTAAAGCAGTATTTATCTGGATGTCGTGGGATACCAATGGTTCCTTTCTGTCAAAAATTCGCTGGAGCAGATTGTTTAATGTGATTCATTACAATAATGACTGATCTTGTCCTGAAAGACAAAACAGTCATTATTTCATCCCAGTATCTTCCTCTTCGGGAATTGTTTTCGGCCATCATTACTTCCGGGCGTATTTATATGGATGGAGATGAACTATGGAGAAAACAAACATTGGCGAACCGTACTTTTATCCTGGGTGCCAATGGAGAACAGACCTTATCTATCCCCATCCAACATACCGGAGGTGTGAAAACGCCGGTAAAACAAATGCGGATTAGCTATTCCCAACCCTGGTCCAGAGTGCATAAAGGAGCACTTTTTTCCGCATATAACACCTCTCCTTTTTTTACCTTTTTCAGAGATGAACTTTTTGAGATTTTCGATGCGCAACCGGAGTATCTCCATGCATTCAATTTGGCCCTTTTTAAATGTCTTTTAGGAAAGCTGAAGTACACAGGAGAAATTTTGGAAGAACTCCCGCAAGGAGAATATGCTGATTTACGAGGCAAATTGACCCGGGGGGAAATCAAGGAAAGTTACCCCACAGGTGAAACTTACAATCAGGTTTTCAGCTCTAAATTTCCATTTTCATCCTATCTCAGTGCGCTGGATTGTATAGCCAACACCGGCACTGTATAAAACGGAATAACGGGTCTTTTTGAATACTGTGATTTTGATTAGATTTGTGCCTTCATATTCTGATCTGTTCAGAAATAATAAATTATAAAACAAAGACTTATGTCGATTCAAAAAATTCACGAACTGCTCGGAAAGGATGCCGACCACTTGCTGAACCATACCTGTAAAACAATTTCCAAAGATCATATTCATCTGCCCGGAACTGATTTCGTGGATCGCATATTCTCCGGAACCAACCGTTCTAATCAGGTCTTAAGAAGTCTTCAAAGCATTTACGGTCACGGTCGATTGGCCAACACCGGATATGTGAGTATCCTTCCGGTTGATCAGGGTATTGAGCATAGCGCAGGAGCATCTTTCGCTCCCAATCCCATATTCTTTGATCCGGAAAATATTGTAAAATTAGCCATTGAAGGTGGTTGCAACGCAGTAGCTTCTACCTATGGCGTACTCGCAGCGGTATCCAGAAAGTATGCGCATAAAATTCACTTCATTGTAAAAATTAACCACAATGGATTTCTGACCTATCCAAATAAGTTAGATCAGATCATGTTCGGCTCTGTAGAGGAAGCATGGAATCTGGGCGCTACTGCTGTAGGCGCGACAATTTATTTTGGATCGGAAGAATCGTCCAGGCAAATTGTTGAAGTGGCACAGGCATTTGAAAGAGCACATGAGTTAGGTATGGGCACTATTTTATGGTGCTATACGCGTAATAACGCCTTCAAAGTAGATGGTGTCGACTATCATACTTCTGCGGATTTAACAGGGCAGGCCAACCATTTGGGCGTAACCATTCAGGCAGACATTATCAAACAGAAATTGCCTACAAATAACGGAGGATACAATGCCATTAAATTCGGCAAAACACATAAGAAAGTGTATGAGGAATTGACGAGCCCCCACCCTATTGATCTCTGCCGTTATCAGGTAGCCAATTGTTATATGGGCCGGATGGGATTGATTAATTCAGGAGGAGAAAGTAAAGGGGCAAGTGATATGGCTGAAGCGGTAACTACTGCTGTAGTCAACAAGCGCGCCGGCGGTCAAGGTCTCATCTCCGGCCGTAAAGCCTTCCAGAAACCATTTGCTGAAGGCATTCAAATGCTCAATGCCATTCAGGATGTGTATCTGGAAAAGGAAGTTACTATAGCTTAAAGTTTAAGGTTTAAAGTTCAAGGTTCAAGGTTCAAGGTTCAAGGTTCAAGTCTAAAGTTTAAGTCCAAAGTTTAAGGTTTAAATTTAAAGGTTGGGTATATGGAAAATAAAATATTGGATCTGCAATTTCGAACGGTGAATTGAAGAAGAAAATAAAATGTCAAAACCGAAAATTAATACCCCTGTATTCGGCCCAAAATCATACACTACCAGAAGTCCTATTACTCAAATTTCGTATTTTCGTTTAAATTCGTGATTCCGTTTATATTCGTATTTCGTATATCCGTAATAATTCGTAGTTCGTAACCCCAAATTAATGAGTTGGTTTAAAAGAATAAAAGAAGGCATCACCACTGCCACGCATGAGAAGAAGGAAACGCCGGAAGGGTTATGGTATAAATGCCCATCCTGTAAGTCTATTATTCCCTCTCAAGAGCATGAGGATAACATGTGGGTATGCGTGAAATGCGGATACCATGAACGTATAGGTTCTGAAGAGTATTTTGCCATGCTTTTTGACAACAATGAATTTATTGAAATCAATTCGGAAATCACTTCTGCCGATCCGCTACAGTTTGTGGATACTAAGAAGTACAACGAGCGATTGGTAGATACTCAAAAGAAAACCGGCTTAAAGGATGCTATTCGTACCGCCAGCGGTAATTTGAACGGATTTCCTATTACCATCGCTTGTATGGATTTTAAATTTATTGGTGGGTCGATGGGGTCTGTCATGGGTGAAAAAATTTCCAGAGCCATTGACTATTCCATCGAGAATAAAACACCGTTTATGATTATCTCTAAATCAGGTGGTGCTCGGATGATGGAGGCGGCTTATTCCCTGATGCAAATGGCCAAAACATCCGCTAAGCTTACTCAACTTTCCGCTGCAGGTCTTCCCTACATTTCATTCCTGACTGACCCCACTACCGGTGGTGTTACCGCTTCCTTTGCGATGCTGGGGGATTTGAACATTGCCGAGCCGGGTGCTTTAATTGGTTTTGCCGGCCCGCGGGTAGTGAAGGAGACGATTGGTAAAGATTTGCCCAAAGGATTTCAGACCTCAGAATTTGTACTTGAACATGGATTTCTTGATATCATCATTAAGCGTCCCGAATTGAAAGCAAAGCTGGGTCAGTTGCTGGGTTATTTTGCCCATTAACCGATCTTTGGTTCAACATTTTTTCTCGTGCACGAATAAATACTGCTTTTTAAATTCTGATGCCGTTTTAAAAAGGTTAAGCGACTACAAACGTCTATAAGCGTTTATTTACCGACTATTCCCTAACACCCGATCTACTTTCGTGGGCTAAAATATTTATACCATGAAAAAAACAAATCGGCCGATGAATGAAGGAACAGCATTATTTGCCTTCCTGCCAGAAGATGGAGAGATACACCGTCAATATGCAAAACAACTGAAAAATGATGAGCCCATGTCCTTCGAAGAAATGGGAACTTCTATCGCTAGTATAGGAGATGTTTTCGAACGCATGATGTCGGATTTCAGAAGAATGACGGTGGAAGAGCATCTGGGTTTTCCTGATTTTCCGGATGCAGATACATTGTCCGCATCTGAAATCGAAAGAGAATTATTTGAAGTGCTGGATATGCTCGAAGACCATAATATTTTAATAGATACAAATGCGGATTATCCTGATGAAGACCTCTATCGCTTCATCACCGGCGAATTAATGCAGGAGGAAATGGAGGTATATAACATTAAGGATATGTATTGCCATTTTATCTATGAGGAATTTCACGAAAAGGAAGAGACTGAGGCGATGGAAACCCTGAACGATTTGTTAAAAATACTTTTTAGCAATGACTGGAGGTTCCTCAATTCCTGCCTGAGTGATCAATTTAAAGTGGATGGAAGGTCTTACAATCAACATTCAAAGCGTATGTTTCAGGAAACTATGAATAGCGAATTCGGTACCCGGGAAATAAAAAGTATCGACTCTACATTTCTGGTGCTGAATCATTCAAAAGCGGTTTTGTCTGTTGATCTTTGTTTAGAGATAAATGGAACGGGACTTGAACGAAAAATTGATAATATATGCCTTACCCTGGAGAAGCAAAAAGGTCAGTTTAAGGTGGTTGAAATCAGTGGTTTATTCCCGTTTGGAACCTGAAATTACGTACTCAACTGATTATTAATGCTTTTTTAGGACAACCCGGAGTAAATTCACATTAAAAACAAAGCTAATCTTCTTGCTGTTTAGGAATTGCTTTCATATCTTTGCCCTCCTTAAAAAGTAAAATCCGCGTAATTCATCATGCTATTAAACACTGAATCGAAGAAAGAAATCTTCAAAAAATACGGTAAAACTGAAACCAATACCGGCTCTTCTGAAGCACAAATCGCTATGTTCACACAGCGTATCAACCATCTGACAGAGCATTTGAGAAGTTTTAAAAAAGACTTTTCAACTCAGCGCTCATTAATCTCTTTGGTAGGTAAGCGTCGTAGCTTGTTGGATTATCTTCATAAAACAGATATCACCCGGTACAGAGCAATTATCGCTGAACTCGGTATTCGTAAATAAAAGCCTCGAGCAGGCATCTCAAAAAAAGGCAATCTTAGTATTGCCTTTTTTTGTTTGTACCCTTCAAAACTGATTGGAAACACTTTCAACAGTTAGTCCAATAGAAAGGAAAAACAGGGCGAATGAACGTTTTATTAGAAGCTTATCATTAAATTTAAGCTTTAGAAAGGCGTAATTAAATACTTGATCTATAAATATATATATATATAAATTAATAAAGCTGTCGAAATGCAACCAAAAGCTATTACCGTATCTTCCCTATTACCGGACGGCAGGGAGATTACTATCGAAACAGGCCGTCTGGCTAAACAGGCACACGGTTCTGTAATTGTCCGTCAGGGTAACTGTATGTTGCTCGCTACTGTAGTTTCTTCTCAAGAGGCAAAAGAAGGTGTTGATTTCCTTCCTTTAACTGTGGATTATCAGGAAAAATTTGCTTCTGCCGGTCGGATTCCCGGTTCTTTCTTTCGTCGTGAAGCACGTCCGACGGAACAGGAAATCCTGATTTGTCGTCTTATCGATCGTGCCCTCCGCCCTATTTTCCCATCCGATTATCATGCCGATATCCAAATTGCAGTAACGTTGATTTCTGCTGATATGGATGTAGCTCCTGATAGCCTGGCTTGCCTGGCTGCATCTGCTGCTGTCACCATTTCCGACATTCCATTTGGAGGTCCTGTTTCAGAAGTACGTGTATGCAGAATAAATGGCGAGTTTGTGATCAACCCTAAAATTGCTGATGCTGAAAATGCAGATATCGATCTGATTGTTGCCGGTACCGCTAAGGATATCCTGATGGTAGAAGGTGAATGTCATGAAGTAGCTGAAAGAGATATGGCGGAAGCGATACGTGTAGGTCATGAAGCGATTAAGGGTCAATGTAAAACACAGGAGGAACTCGTTGCGAAAATGGGCGGCGTCACTAAACGTGAATACAGTCATGAAACGAATGACGAAGAATTGCGTGAAAAAGTAAATAAGGCCTGTTTTGATGCCGTCTATGCAGCTGCTCGTCAATGTAACCCGAATAAAAATGAGCGTAAAGCCGCTTTCAAAAAAGTACTGGAAGATTTCCTGGCTACTTTCAGCGAAGAAGAGCGTGCAGAAAAAGAGAAGCTCATTAAGAAATATTATCATGATGTAGAGTACGATGCCATGCGTGCAATGATTTTAAAAGATCGTATTCGTTTGGATGGTCGTGGTCTGACTGATATTCGTCCGATCTGGAGCGAAGTGGGCTATTTGCCATCTGCTCACGGATCAGCCGTTTTTACGCGTGGTGAAACACAATCGTTGACTACTGTAACGCTGGGTACTAAACTGGATGAACAAATTGTTGATCAGGCGATGTATCAGGGTACGAATAATTTCATGCTCCATTATAACTTCCCTGGCTTCAGTACAGGTGAAGTAAAGCCTAATCGTGGTACCAGCCGTCGTGAAGTCGGACATGGTAATCTGGCCTTACGCTCCTTACGTGAAGTGATGCCTGGTGAAGACCAGAATCCTTATACCATCCGTATCGTTTCTGATATTCTGGAGTCGAATGGATCCTCTTCTATGGCTACTGTTTGTGCAGGTAGTCTGGCATTGATGGATGCCGGTATTAAAGTAACCGGTGCCATCTCAGGTATTGCGATGGGATTAATTACCGATGGAAAAGGAAATTTCGCCATTTTGAGTGATATCCTTGGTGATGAAGACCACCTGGGAGATATGGACTTCAAAGTAACCGGAACCGATAAAGGTATTTGTGCCTGTCAGATGGATTTGAAAGTAGATGGATTGCCTTACGATATCTTGCTACAGGCGCTTGAACAAGCACGTGCCGGACGTTTGCATATCCTGGGGGAAATGAATAAAACGATCTCTGCTCCTGCCGAAGATTATAAACCACATGCCCCTCGTATCGTGAAATTGCGTGTTGCAAAAGAATACATCGGTGCGATCATCGGACCGGGTGGAAAGATCATTCAGGAAATTCAGCGACAAACCAATACAACCATTACCATTGAGGAAGTAAACAATGAAGGATTGGTAGAAATTGCATCTCCTGATAAGGCCTGTATTGATGCGGCGTTGATTAGAATCAGAGGTATCGTGACCGAGCCGGAAGTTGGAGAAGTGTACGAAGGAAAGGTGAAAACCATTACTACATTCGGTGCTTTCGTTGAGTTTATGCCGGGTAAAGATGGCTTACTTCATATTTCCGAAATCTCTAATGAGCGACTGGCTACCATGGATGGCGTTTTCAAAGAAGGAGATATTGTAAAAGTCAAACTTATTGAAATAGATAAGAAAACAGGTAAATATCGTCTGTCCCGTAAGGTTTTAATGACGAATCGCCCTGAAAGAGTAGCTCCTGAAGCATAGTTAGTGTCCCTAATATTGTAGTAATATACTTGAAAACCCGTCGTTTACGACGGGTTTTCTGTTTTCTGATCCCCGTTTTTGGTGATGTAATATTTTCGTTACAAAGTTTCCCTTTTTCACTTAATGGCAAGTGTTTTGTGTCATGCGCCGTGAACCTTACAGTTGATTAACCCTCATCGAAGTCTGTTTCCGCAACCTCCAGAATGCGAACTGCGTTACGATGCCATATTCACTCTGCGATAACATGAGACAATTAAAGATTACCAAGCAAGTAACCAACCGCGAAACCGCCTCCCTGGATAAATACCTTCAGGAAATCGGGAAAGTGGAATTGCTGAAGCCCGAAGAAGAAGTTGAGTTAGCCCGACGTATTAAAGAAGGTGACAGAACAGCATTGGAAAGATTGACAAAAGCTAATCTTCGTTTCGTTGTTTCCGTGGCAAAGCAATACCAAAATCAGGGCTTAACCTTAGGCGACCTTATTAATGAAGGTAATTTGGGATTAATAAAAGCCGCCCAACGTTTTGATGAAACCCGCGGATTCAAATTCATTTCCTATGCCGTTTGGTGGATTCGCCAGAGTATTTTACAGGCATTGGCGGAGCAGGCGAGAATCGTTCGTTTACCCTTGAATAAAATCGGCTTTATTAATAAAATTAATCGTGCCTTTGCCCAGTTGGAGCAGGAATTTGAACGGGAGCCTACCAACGAAGAACTTTCTGTACTGCTGAATATTTCAACTGACGATATCATCGATACCATGCGTTCTTCCGGGAGACATGTTTCTATGGATGCTCCGCTTATACAAGGGGAAGATGGTACTCTGATGGACATGATGCCAGGTGAAGATGTGGCACCATCACCGGAGAATAATCTCATCACGGAATCCTTACGCAGAGAAATAGAACGTGCTCTTTATACGCTAACCCCTCGTGAAGCAGATGTTATTCGTCTTTACTTCGGATTGAATGAATCACCAATGACGCTGGAAGAAATCGGAGAACGCTTCGAACTCACCCGAGAGCGTGTCCGTCAGATAAAGGAAAAGGCCATTCGTCGCTTAAAGCATACTTCCAGAAGTAAGATATTGAAGACTGGGATAGATTACCCGTATTAACATAGGAGTCTCGAAAACGGTATATCATTTCGCCTTGGCTATTCAGTAGCCTAAGATAAAAAATTAGGTATAAACACCACCCACAGACCGGGGCACTTTCTTATTTTGCCCTTCCCCTCGCGCTTTTGGGATCCTTCCTCAAGGGCAATTTTACCTTTCAGACTCATTTATTTTTGCATTATCCATCTTTCGTAAATCCGATCCTTTTCACGAAATTTGCCCTATACCCATAAGAACATGTCAGTACTCATTGCCCCTTCCATCCTCTCTGCTGATTTTGGAAATCTTCAGCGCGATATTAAAATGATCAATGAAAGTCGCGCCGACTGGTTTCATGTGGATGTGATGGATGGTGTTTTTGTCCCGAATATTTCTTTTGGTTTTCCGGTCATGAAAGCAATCAAAAAGCATGCACGTAAACCACTGGATGTTCATCTGATGATTGTTGAACCGGATAAATACCTTGCCGCCTTTGCAGATGCCGGTGCGGCGATCATCTCGGTGCATTATGAAGCTTGTACGCATTTGCACCGTACCATTCAAAATCTGCGGCAGTTGGGTGTACTTGCAGGAGTAGCAATTAATCCGCATACGCCTGCTGCTTTATTATCAGAAGTAATTGCATCCATAGATGTGGTGGTTCTGATGTCGGTGAATCCAGGGTATGGCGGACAGCGATTCATCAAGAACACCTACAGTAAAATCGATGACTTAAAAAATCTTATCCTTCAGAAAAACTCATCCGCCAAAATTGAAATTGACGGAGGGGTAGATTTGAAGAACGCACATGAACTCATTCGTGCCGGTGCAGATATTTTGGTTGCGGGAAATACGGTTTTTAGTGCCTCTTCGCCTTCCGATGCTATATCCTTACTGAAGGAAGCTGAACATCAAACCGCGTAAACTTTTCTATAGATCTTTGGAGAAAAACCCTTGTTCATAAAAGGTTTTCTTAAAGCAGATCAAAAATAATTTATCTCTTCCCTTGTTTGATGTTTCAATCAGGCAATATAATCACTCAGGTATTCAAACCTTTTCATCAGTTTTCCATCCTTAGCAATGGTGGCACGTTCAATCAATCCATCATCTTCCCGAACAAGAAAGGACATTACTCTTTCCATGAGATGCTTACCAAATCCTTCTGAAGCATCTCTTGGCAATTCACAGGGAAGATTGTCGATAGACATGACCGTTATAGTGGATGGAGCAAAAGGTTCCTCGATGCTTTCTGTATTGGGATTGTATCCATAAAATTTATCTTCAATAGTTGTTGTGCGTGTCGTAGATGGAATACTTCCGTTTAAATCACAAGTCACATCAGCAATCACACTGATATGAAACTTTGGATCACGCATCTGTTGCTTTGTAAACAAGACCGGTGCTTTTGGATCCCAATACGTACAATGAATCAGCAGATCGCAAAAGCTGGCATAGGAATTTCCGGTTGCAAAAGTACAATCAAACTTTTCAGGATGATGATAGAAAACCTGATTGCTGAAAACGGAACCATCCTTTGTTTTATAATAATCTTCGGAATGCAGTTGAACATAGACCGGTTCACGGAAAGAATAATGCAAAAATTCATAGGCTGTTACTTTCCGAATACCGAGTACTCCTAATGTCTCCATGGCACCATTTGCCACACGTCCGCCTCCGGTTACTACAATTTTCAAATTGGGAAGATTTATTTTTTCAAGCTCCTTAAAAACTTCTTTCTTGTCGTGACTTAAATGAGCCGGTTTCAGGTTAAAGAGTCCATACTTTAACCCATAGGCCATAATTCCGTTATAGGCACCCACCAGACCTGCAAATCGTCCAAATCCAATCACGCGATGACCGAGATCATCAATCAGACATTCATAATCGATCAATTGAATTTTCTTCTCAATGATGGTTTGTAAAAGAGCTTTGTTATGCGCTTGCTTTTTGATGGTATGGGAAAAGAAAAGGTATTTTTGCCCGGGATCAGCTTGTCTTTTGGGATTTCCTTCACGCCCATCAATACATCACAATCACCTAAGTCTTCCTGTAAAACAATGCCATGAGAACGATATTCCTCATCTGAATAACAACGAAACCCTGAAGGCTGAACAACTATTTTTAATTCGGCAAACTGTTCCAGGAGGTACTTGCATTGCACCGGAGTAAAGGGAACACGCTTATCGTGAGGAATTTTTCTTCTCTAAGGATACCAATTTTCATAGGGCACAAAGGTAAAAAAATCCCTGTCTGGTAAAAGGGAGAAAAAGTGTATTTAATTACATCTTTAAGCTCTAAAATGAAGAGTTTTTCTTCAGGAAGTTATTTTGAAATCAGCCGGTAATAAACACGGAACATTTCTGTTTATGATCGAATCCCTCTTCTGTCCAGTTCTTTCTGAAAACGTCGGGCATTGAGAAGATGCTGATCATACGTTTTTGCGAAAGAATGATAGCCGGAGAAATCTTCTCTGGCACAGAAAAACATATACTCGTGTTTTGAATAATTCAGCACTGCATCGATGGAAGATACAGATGGCATACAGATTGGACCCGGAGGAAAACCGGTATACATGTAGGTGTTGTAAGGTGAATCAATATCCTTATGTTCATTGAGCACTCTTCTTAAACTAAAATCTCCGGAAGCAAAAACCAAAGTGGGATCCGCTTCCAGTTTCCAGCCTTTAAGATATCGGTTCATATACACTCCGGCTACCGTTGCTTTTTCATCATTTTTTCGCGTTTCCTTTTCTACAATAGAAGCAAGCACACTGACTTCAACTTGTGTCAAACCAATTTCCTTTGCTTTAGCGCGACGTTTCTCGTTCCAGAATTTCTTGTATTCTTTCGCCATTCTTTCATAAAATTGCTCGGCAGAAGTATTCCACATCAATTCATAAGTATTGGGAATGAGGATGCATAGGCTATTCCTTGCATTGAATCCATATTTGTCAAGGAAAGCCTCATCTTTTAGTAAAAATGCAATAGATGCCGAATCCGCTTCAATCTTCCCTCCTGTTACACCGGCCAGTTCTTCTACGGTTCGGATATTACTAAAGGTCAGTTTAACAGGCGTCTGCTTTCCGGAGCGCAAAAGCGAAATGAGTTCCTTGTTATTCATTCCCTGCTTAATTTCATATTTACCGGGTTTAACATTTGCAGGGTATTTCATTTGCTCTGACACCCACTGGAAGGATGCACTGTTTTTCAGCAATCCCTGTTTCTCCAGGAGTCGCATGACATCAATGAAGGTGGATCCGGTCGGAATATAAACGAAGCGACTTTTGCTGGATGATAAATCGACGTTGGGTGAAAATACTTTGTTATAAAAGGATAAAACAATAATACATACAGAAAGTACGATAACGCTGGCAAACGCAATCAGTATCCGTCTAAAACCCGGACTCATTTTATTTTTCTTTTTAGCCACAGCAATGAATTGTCAGGTGTTGATGATGTTGTTTATTTCGTAATTCTTTTTAAACCCTCAATGGCCTGCCGATTCTCCGGATTGATTTGCAGTACTTTTTGAAGATATTTTCTTGCATCCTGCACCTTACCTTCGCTCATAAACGCGGCAGCCTTGTTCAGTATTGCGAGTTCATAGTCGGGATCTAAAGCTAGTGCTTTATCCAAATAACTGTTGGCCCTGTTTACATTGCCTTCCTGAATCAGGATCAAATAACCCAAATTGGAAAAAGCAGGCGCATAGTAGGGATGTTCCTTTACTAAAGATGAAAATATCTTTCTGGCTTCTGCAAAGTTCTTCTGACCGGCCAGGGCATTGGCATATTTATTTCCAAAATCCGGATACAATGGAGCAAGTATGTAGGCATTTTTAAACCATTGTACACTACTTTGGGTTCTTCCGGTATTTTGCATGGCTTCACCAATACGGTATGATGTCCAGGCATCTTTGTTATCATAACTCTTCCGGTTCAATGATGAAAGCAATTTTGGAATTGTTTCTGTTATTGAAACGATTCCGGCAAAGTCATTCTTCAAATAATAGAGTTGAACGTATTGATGAATATTTTCTTCAATACCGGACTTCGTATCTTTTTTTAAATTAGACAGTGCAGAGTCGAGTAAGGTTTTCTCCATACCGAACTTCTCTACATAATTAATATAGGCCTGTGCAATAATTTTATCAGGAGGATTGGAATCATTCAGGCAATTGATGCCAATAAAGGTTTTCATCTTCTCCACTTCTTTCACTTCCTGATGTATTGCTATCCGGTGATCGTGCACACTCACGTGAGGTATATCCAATGTGCCTTGTACCGGCATATGACAACTGACGCAATCATCCTTTCCACCTTTCATTGCAGAGTTTGAATTCTTAGAGCAGAGATGTTCCTTGCCCACTGCATGACAGGACTTGCAAGTACTGTTAAAATGATCATCACCGGTTTCTTTCACACTGATATGAGGATTGTGACAAGTAATACAGGTGAGTCCATTCTTAAAGGGTTTTAATCCCGTAGTTTTTCCACCTCCTTCAGCTTGTAAACGACGGGTAGTGGTGATGAAACATTTACTCATCTTGAGCCGCTCCACATGAGATGCCATGATATGTTCATTTTCTTTCCCCTTGTAAACAGGCATAAATACATACATCACATCTGATAAACGCATCCCCGGTTTGAAATCAAAAAATGATTTCCCTTCATTCAGAACAGTATTGCCTTGTACATGACATCTCTGGCAGACATCAAACTGCAAATCAATGGGAAGTTTTGAAGGGTTTACAATAGAATAGTCTATCCTTTTAGCGGTATCGATAAGGATACCCATTGATTTCTCCTGCACATGAATACTTCCCGGACCATGACATCTTTCACAATCGATCCCATTTTGAACTTTAGTGAATTTATTTTCAGAACCGGCAACGAATTCCGGATAGCCATTATGACAAGTCATACATTCTAGACCTATGATTCTGTTAAAACGAGAATTAGCACCGTTCTCAAAACCGGGAGGCAGATCCCATTTGCCTTTCTGAGTATAAAAGGTCATGGGTGCCTGGAAGAGATAACCGTTACTTTCCCACATATGAGAGTTGGTATGCTGTCCGGAACCCACAATATATTTTACCTGTTCTGTTCTGCTATAAGCGGTATCCTTAGTGTTTCCTCTGAATTCGTTAAAGAATAATTTGCCCTCCTGCCAATAGGCATGATAATGCATGTTCAGGTGTTCATCATACACGACCGTATGATTAGTAAAATCGGGCGACGTTTTATTTTGACTGGCTGTATCAAAAGATTTTCCCATTCCGGTATGGATAAAAGAGGCATGCACTTCAGTATGACAACCTTTGCAGGTATTCATTCCCACATAGCGCGCTGTATCGGACAATCCGGCATATTCAGTTCTGGCCAGCGCAATTTGTTCAGGTGTTTGCTGCGATGAAATACCGCAATTCCAGTTTGAAAATGCAATAAAAGCACAGCAGGAGACTGCAAAAAAGTATTTAATTAAAGTGTTACTCATTAAATAATTACCGTGGGTCTTATCAGTTGTAGCAGAGATACACTATGCCACTTTCCTTCATATACGATCCAGTCACGCAGCGAACCACATGTTCTGAAACCGACTTTAGAAAACAACCGCAAACTATGTTCATTACTATTGTCGATATGACAATACAGTTGGTGCAGATTCAACGTGTTAAAACTATGCTTGACTAACATGGATAAAGCTTCGGTTGCCAATCCTTTGTTCCGGTACTCTCTGTTACCGATCAGGATCCCTACCCCTGCCCTTCTATGTTGAGGATCGAAATCAAATAAATCGATATAGCCGATTGTAGCTCCTGCACCCGGTAATTCAACAATCAATTCAATGGCCAGACGTAATTGCTTGGAAGTATAGATGTCTTGAGTAGCATTTTTATAATACTGTTCCAGCGTGTATCTGGAATAAGGTGCAAAAGTTCCGCTCACCGGCCAGATTTCTGCGTCATTTTCATAAATCATCATCAGGTCCACATCCTTCGGTTCCAATGCGCGTAGCAATACACTATTTCCTCTTATCATAGCTCAATTATCCCTTTATAAACGAATGTAGCAGGACCTTCTAACCGAATATCAGAAAAACCGGTATCGTTTACGGTATAGCTTACGGCAAGATCTCCACCCCTGGTTTTAATATTTATTTTATTTGATTTTTCATTATTTCCAATGTTTCCCGCAACGATGGCTGCAGCAGTAACCCCTGTTCCACAACTCAGGGTTTCCTCTTCCACACCTCTTTCATACGTTCTGACAAACAACCGGTCTCCTATCCACTCAGCGAAATTCACATTCGTTCCTTCCTTCTTATATCTCTCATTATTCCTAATTGTTTTTCCTTCCGTAAACACATTAAAATTCTCAATGTCCTTCACAAATCTGATATGATGTGGGGATCCTGTATTCAGGAAGAAGTCGCTATTTACGGTTTGTATCCCCTTCACATCTTTCATCTCTAAGGAAATATTTCCATTCCGGAGCAGAATAGCCTCATGAATACCATCCACCGCCAAAAACCGGCATTGCTCTTTTACATATCCTTTGCTAAAAGCAAAATGAACGATACATCGACCACCGTTTCCACACATAGAACCCGGGTGTCCATCTGCATTATAATATTCCATTTCGAAATCAAATTCCGGATGTGATTTAAGAACAATCAGACCATCCGCACCAATTCCAAAACGTCGGTCACAACACTTTTGAATTTGAGCAATAGACAGTTGGGCAGAATATTGAATTCCATCAACAACAATAAAATCATTTCCGGTACCCTGGTATTTGTAGAATTCCATTTCCATTGATGTAAAAATAACGAAAACAATAAAATAATGGAGCTTAGAGCCTATGGATTTAATTTTATCTTTTTCAACTTCGGTTTGTTCTTGGTTAAAAGAAGGTTAAATTCATTTTTGATTCATCATTTCAAAAATAATTTTGGCTTTCCAACGTATATTGTTACAGGCATCAAATAAAATACATTAGCCATATGAGAGCAATCAAAAAAACCGTAGCCATCTTTACATTAGCCATCGTAGGCGGAATGATCGGTGCAGGAATTAATAACAACCTGTTTCATTCCGAAATTTCAGATAATGGGGATAGATTCAATTCTTCAGTTCCTGTTCGTGCAGTTTCTTATACGGGATCTTCCGGTGTACCGGTTGATTTTACAGCTTCTGCTGAAACTACTGTCCCCGTGGTGGTGCATGTCACTACTAAATATGCAGCACAACAAGGAAACTCCGGACAATTTCTCGACCCATTCAACTTTTTTGGGAAATCCCGCACCCAGGCAGATGCCACAGCAACAATCGACCGGCTCGGGTGTCATCATCTCTGAAGATGGTTATGTAGTCACCAACAACCACGTGATCGAGAATGGATCAGAGGTTTCCATTACACTGAATGACAAGGAAACATTTGTAGCGAAAGTCATCGGAACTGATCCATCAACTGATCTGGCCTTATTAAAGGTGGATGCTAAAAAACTTCCACATATTGCATTAGGAAATTCTGATCAGGTTCGCGTAGGAGAATGGGTCCTTGCAGTGGGCAATCCTTTCAATTTAACATCAACGGTAACGGCAGGAATAGTCAGTGCAAAAGCCAGAAACATCAATATCCTACCTGACCAGAGATTTCCAATCGAGTCCTTTATTCAAACCGATGCTGCAGTAAACCCCGGAAACTCCGGCGGAGCATTAGTCAACCTGAATGGCGAATTAATAGGAATTAATGCAGCCATCGCTTCAAACACGGGTTCCTATTCCGGATATTCTTTTGCCATCCCTGTCAATATTGTTAAAAAGGTGGTGAAGGATCTCATGGAGTTTGGCATCGTTCAGCGAGGTTTCATTGGTGTCAGCATACGGGATATTGATGCTGATTTTGCTAAAGAAAAGGAAGTAAACACCTTAAATGGCGTTTATGTGAATGGGCTTACTGAAGGCGGTGCGGCAGCTGTTGCCGGTCTGAAGGTAGGTGACATTATTAAATCCATCAATGGGTTTGAGATCAAAAGTTCTCCGGAACTTCAGGAACAGGTTGGAAGATTCAGACCCGGTGATAAAATTATGGTAACGGTACTCCGAAATAATAGTGAGAAAATCATACCAGTCATTTTACGAAACAAAGATGGAAACACGGAAGTGACAAAAAACGAAGCCATCAATTTGTTAGGAGCTGTGCTGGAGAATGCAAGTGAAGCAGAATTGAGTAAGCTTGGTGTTGAGTCTGGCGTGAAGGTGAAAGAATTACAAACCGGAAAATTAAAAAGCGCGGGCTTAAAAGATGGCTTTATCATTACCGCTATTGACAATAGAAAAGTCAGATCAGCGAAAGAAGTTACGGAATATCTGGAATCAAAAAAAGGTGGAGTACTGATTGAAGGTGCTTATCCCAATGGCATGAAAGCCTATTATGGTTTCGGCATGTAATTTGTGCAGATCAAAAAAGTAAGAAAAAGGATGTTTAACCGACATCCTTTTTTATTTCATGAATATTTTGGTAATTCAACTTTTTAAATTCTATATTTGTTTTACACAAAGCCGAAGCATTTTCAGAAATGACATTCCACTACTATGCGTCAACTGAAAATAAGTAAATCAATCACCAATCGTGAGAGTGCTTCTCTGGAGAAGTACCTTGCTGAAATTGGTAAGGAGCCGATGATAACATCGGAAGAAGAGGTACGCCTTGCGCGACTTATCCGTGATGGTGACAGTACTGCTTTGGATAAAATGACTCGCGCAAACCTTCGATTTGTGGTTTCCGTTGCCAAACAGTATCAGAGTCAGGGTTTAAGTTTACCTGATCTTATTAATGAAGGAAACCTGGGACTGATAAAAGCGGCCAAGCGATTTGATGAAACCAAAGGTTTTAAATTTATTTCGTATGCAGTCTGGTGGATCAGACAAAGTATTCTACAGGCGATCGCAGAGCAGGCCCGGATTGTCCGGCTTCCATTAAATCAGGTAGGATCTCTGAGCAGAATCAGTAAGGCCTTCAGCAAACTGGAGCAGGAGTTTGAACGCGAACCTTCTTATGAAGAAATTGCCATATTGACGGACCTTCCTATTGATAAAATTACTGATGCCTTGAGAATTTCCGGCCGGCATGTTTCCATGGATGCGCCTTTTGTACAAGGAGAAGAAAATACCTTGCTGGATGTTATTGAAAATACCGAATCTCCCCGTGCAGATATTCAACTGATCAACGATTCTCTCCGGAAGGAAATCGACCGGTCCTTGAGTACGTTGTCTGAGAGAGAACGGGAAGTGTTAATTTTATTCTTCGGAATAGGTTTGGGTCATGGTTTAACTTTGGAAGAAATCGGATCTAAGTTTGATCTGACACGTGAACGTGTGCGACAAATTAAGGAAAAAGCATTGCGGAGACTTCGACATAAAAATAAAAGCAAAATATTAAAGTCCTATTTAGGGGATTAAGCAGTTTGGTGGAAGTGATTTTTCAATTTTAGATGAAGCCGTTAAATCAGTTTCTATGAAATAAAAAAAAGGTGACCTGTTCTAAGGCAACCTTATCTTTGTTGAATTGGAATGTTCGTTCTATTAATAGTAAGTCAAACGAATTACATCCGCGAGGTATTTCGCAAATCTGACTACCTGACGGCTATAGCCATATTCATTATCATACCATACATACAGTACAATGCTCTTTTTATCTTTTGAAACGATAGTTGCCGGAGAATCAACAATAGATGCGCATGGGTTTCCGATCAGATCAGAAGATACCAACTCGTTTGAATTGGAATATTGAATCTGTTCTATAAGATTTCCGCGCAAAGCTCCATCTTTCAAAATATCATTTACTTCCTCTTTATTTACTTCCTTTTTCAAGGTAAGATTCAGGATAGCAAGAGAAACATCAGGGGTGGGCACCCTTACAGCATTTCCCGTAAGTTTACCTGCAAGCACAGGAAGCACTTTTGCTACGGCCTTATCCGCACCGGTTTCAGTAATCACCATATTCATGGCAGCACTACGGCCACGACGATATTTACTATGATAGTTATCCAATAAATTCTGGTCATTGGTATACGAGTGAATCGTTTCGATATGACCTCTTTCAACACCTAATGACTTCTCAATGACAGCAAGAACAGGAACGATGGCATTGGTTGTACAAGAGGCAGCGGAGAAAATAGTTTCGTTCTCTGTATGATCTTTTTCATTGACACCGTATACTACATTAGGAATATCACCTTTGCCCGGAGCAGTGAGCAATACTTTGGTCACACCCTTTGCTTTGAGATGTTTGCTCAGTCCTTCACGGTCACGGGAAACGCCGGTATTGTCAATCAACAAGGCATTAGTGATCCCATATGCAGAATAATCCACATCTTCAGGGTTTTTGGCGTCGATCACATAGATGGTATGGCCATTCACAATTAAGGCATTCTTTTCAGCATCTTCAATGACGGTTCCGGGGAATGGACCATGCACAGAATCATTTCTCAACAGTTCAGCACGTTTGGAAAGATCGTCATCTGATCTTTTTCTGACAACGATAGCGCGAAGACGTAACTGTTCCCCTTTTCCGGCCTGACCTACTAACTCACGAGCGAGGATACGGCCAATTCGACCGAAACCGTATAAAATTACATCACGAGGGATCATTTTTTTGCGATCCTTGCCAATGAAACTTCCAATTTTACCTTCAATAAATTTTTCGGATCGTTACCATAACTTTCTTTTTCGCTCAACCACTCGGAGGTCATGCGACCGATATCAATCCGCGAGGGCGCAAGATCCAACGTGCTTAATGCTCTGGTAAGCTCCAGCGTATCCATTACGGTGATGGGCTTTTTTACGATATCATTCGCATATTGATGGAGATTCAGTATTTGACTGGCGCTACGATCGACCAACTGGTTTCTGAAAATAATCAGTTCAACAGATTTATTAAACCATAAACCGCCGGTTAAATGAATCAGCTCAATGGCTGCTTTTTCCTGTTCGATCCAATCTTCAAGTTGGCGTTCATAGGTGTTTTGATTGGATGGTTGTTGAGTAGCTGATGACATAATGGATTTTTTGTTGATTTTGCAAAGATACTTTGGAGTCAAATCATTAGAAAATCTTTTATTTACTATTATCAAGTTATTAACAATTCCTGATTTTTAACGAATAAACATCGTTTGGGCCTGTTAATATCTCCGAAAAAATATAGAAAGTGAATATTTACAAGAAAGATTCCTGAACTTATCTATACTATCTGGAAGAATAAATCAGTTAATAATACAGACTACTGATTGAGGAAGTCACCTCGTTGTATTTTATAAATTGGTGTTGAATTACAGTAGATTACAAAAAAGCGGAGTCATTTTACAATGACCCCGCTTAGGGTGAATGAGGGGTCTCGAACCCCCGACCTCCAGTGCCACAAACTAGCGCTCTAACCAACTGAGCTACATCCACCGTTTGAAGGGTGCAAATGTAATGTTTCTAAAAAAACCAGCAAAGGGATGAATAAAATAGATTTCAAAACCATCCTCCCGGGGTTGGTTGTGACCTATAAAGTTAATTTTGCTATCTGATGGAAAAAGTGGTCTTAAAAGTAGGTGGAATGACCTGTTCAAGTTGCGCACAGGGCATTGCCAGACATCTTGAAAAGAAGGGGATGACAAATGTTCATATTGATTATGAATCAGGCGTGCTGGAACTTGATACCGTGTCAGGTATTGGAATTGATCAGATTGTAACAGCCATCAATAGTTTGGGATATAGTGCAGGTAAGGAAGGAGAGGAGAAAAAAATAAGTAAAATATCGGAAATAGTCGCTTCACTTGACTTTCGTTTTGGATGTTGTCTTCTTTTAACATTACCTCTTTTCCTTCATATGTTTGTGGACTGGCATTTTCTCCATTTACCCCTTGTGCAATTTATTCTGGCTACACCGGTCATGCTCATCGGACTACTTCATTTTGGAAGGAGTGCCTGGGGCTCTTTGAAAAGCGGTAGTCCGAATATGGATGTGTTAATTACACTGGGTTCATCCGCTGCCTATATATACTCTTGTTTTGGATGGTATCTTCATTTTGGAGATGTGAAGGCCGCTGATTATTTGTTTTTCGAAACCTCTGCCACAATAATTACATTGTTATTACTCGGTAATATTATTGAGCGACGCAGTCTTAAAAAAACACAATCTGCACTTGAAGCATTAATACGGATTCAACCTCAGACAGCCCGAATCATTGAAAACGCATTAACTGCTCACGAAACCACCAGGGAAATAGCTGCAGCCTACTTACGTGTGAATGATCTTATACTAATTAATACCGGTGAAAAAATTCCGGCGGACGGTGTCATTTATGAAGGGAAGGCCGCTATCGATCAATCGATGATGACCGGGGAAAGCATGCCTGTAGAGAAAACAGTTGACGAATTGGTCATGAGTGGGACTATTCTCCAAAGTGGTCATATTAAAGTACTGGTTCAGCAGGCAGGATCGGAAACTATTCTAAGCAGAATGATTGAAACAGTAAAAAAATCAGCGCTGCAGAAACCAGAAATACAAAGAATAGGTGATCAGGTTAGCGCATGGTTTGTTCCAATCGTAATTGTAATTTCAGTGATTACCTTTCTGGTATCCTTCTTCTACCTCGACCTTACCGCGAGTGAATCGCTGCTTCGGAGCATTGCTGTATTGGTGATTTCCTGCCCGTGTGCCATGGGACTTGCCACTCCAACAGCTGTTGCCGTAGGTATTGGCCGATCAGCAAAAAACGGTATATTAGTGAAAGGTGGCGAAACCATGGAGCGGTTGCAACAAATCGACACGATAGTTTTTGATAAAACAGGGACATTAACAGAAGGAAAGATTTCCATTAAAAAAATCAATTTCCTTGCTGACAAAAGTCTCGTCGGCTACCTGATGGGAACTCTGGAACAATACTCTACTCACCCCTTAGCCGCAACTCTTTCAAAGCATTTTTCTGCAGTTAAGGCTCCCTACCCTATTTTATTCTCTGAAATAAAAGAAATACCCGGTTCAGGAATAAAGGCAGTGGATAAGGAAGGTAATATATATAAAGCGGGTTCAGCTCAATTTACCGGAATGGAGAATGGAAAAGAACAGCATCAGGTATATCTTACTCAAAACAATGAGTTATTAGCAGAAATAGATTTTGAAGATGTTGTTCGGCCCGATGCAAGAGAACTTGTTCAGTATTTTAAACAAAATGGAATTAATACTGTTCTACTTAGCGGAGACCGAAAGCATATCTGTGATAGACTTGCAAAAGAACTTGAAATTGAAATGGTATATGCAGAAAAATTACCCCATGAAAAAGAGGCGGTTATCCGGGACTTGCAATTGAGATCCAAAGTGGCGATGGTAGGTGATGGCATTAATGATGCTTCTTCATTAGCGGTAGCCTCCGTTGGAATTGCTATGAATAGCGGGACAGAAATTGCAAAACAAACTGCTGAGATTGTGCTTGTTGGAAAAGGGGAATTGAAGGCATTGATACAAATTCATTTAATGTCAAAACATACTATACGCACTATACGACAAAACTTATTTTGGGCTTTGCTATATAATATTGTTGCTATTCCTATGGCCGCGGCCGGTTTATTAAGTCCAATGCTTGCATCACTTTCCATGGCATTTTCAGATGTTATTGTCATTGGTAATAGTCTAAGGTTGCGCTTTAAAAAACTACAAGAGCTGAGGTGAAAAAAATTATAAATTTCATTAAGCAAATTGATACTGTCAGGAGTTTTCAGATTTTTCAGATTCTGAGGTTTTTAACTATATTAATTACGGGCATTTTACTGGCTAAAAGTAAAATGAATATTCGCGATATAGGATCTTACGAAAGTTTAATTTTTTTTTCCGGTGCAGTCAGTTTTTTTTGGGTGTCCGGACTTTTGAATGGGTTATTGTCCAGCTATAATAAATCTATTGAAGCGGGTAATCAGTCACATTTATTTAATACAGCTTGCTCACTTTATTTATTGAATTCTTTACTTCTGCTCTTCCTCCTTATTTTCAATCAGACTGCACAGCGACTTTTACCTGATGAAGCCGTTGATTATTATCCCTTAATGCTACTTTATATTTTCCTTAACAACCCCACTTTTTTAATTGAACATTTGCTCCTCTTGACCAACCGAACAATCGGACTTCTCAAATATGGATTGATAAATTTAATAGCCTATGTTAGTGCAGTAGTTGCTCCTGTATATTTGGGCTATGGATTAGAATACAGTTTTTATTGCCTAATAGTATTGGCCGTTGTCAAAAACATAGTTTTGCACCGCTTACTAACCGGATGTAGCCAACTGCAGTTGAATTTTAAAATGATCTTTGACCAAATCCTATTTTCACTTCCTTTAATTTTCAGTCTGTTGATTTCCGGATCTGCAGAATACGTAGATGGGTTATTGGTCAGTACCCATTTCGGAAGTGATGCTTTTGCCATCTTCAGATATGGCGCCAAAGAGTTGCCACTCGCCGTCTTACTTTCCGGAGCGATAAGCAATGCTTTGGTTCCCAAACTTGCAGCGGCCAGGTTTGATAAAGCCGGGTTAAATCAATTGAAAAAGGAATCCGGCAGGTTAATGCACTTATTGTACCCTATAACTATTGTATTGTTACTGACCAGTAATTATTTCTATCCTATAGTATTTAGAGCGGAGTTTTCTTCCAGTGCAGTGATTTTTAACACTTATTTACTTTTATTAATAAGTAGGGTTGTTTTTCCACAGACCTTGGTCATCGCAGCGGGAAAAAACAATGTCATTTTTAAAATTGCCCTGGTAGAAATAACAGTAAATATCCTGGTCAGTTATTTTTTAATGTTAAAATTAGGGATCATTGGAATTGCCATTGGCACTTTAGCAGCATTTATTGCTGAAAAATGCTGTTTAGCAATTTATGTACATGTTAAAATGAAGATTCCAATTTCTGAATATCTTCAATGGAAGACGTGGTTATTCTACTCCTGTTTGTTAGTAACAGTATTCTTTTTTCACTATTTTTCAACACACCATTAATGATATAATTAATTGTAAATCAGTAATATAATTCACAACTGGGAAGTAAATTTCAAAGATGAAGATTTTTAAAAACAGGGTTTAATTTTAATTAACCAAAAAATATTATTTTTGTGATTGTAAAGTAAAAAAACTGAGTTTAACCTGAAATCGTATGTTTTATGCATACCTTTACCCACAGTTCAAACAATAAAAACCTTAAAACATATACAAACTTAAAATCAAATTAATGATGAAAAAACTACTTACATGTGGTCTTGTACTTACACTTAGCGTAAATGCAATGGCTCAGCAGTTATCCCCCGGCGTTGGTCTGAGCGGATTTTCTGCAACTCAAAAAGGTCAATTAGTGAATGGAGAGACGAAAACAACTCCTTCAAACAATCCCAAGCCTGCTGTTGTCAGAAAGAAGACCGGTATTCCAAGTACTCAAGCTGTTACAGTAATTGATATTGGTAATTCAGGTAATGCTTTCGGTACTGCTTTCGGTGCTAAAACTACATTATTTGCACATCCTGTTGTAAACTGTGTTTCTATGGTTTACCGTTCCTCACCAACAGTTACCGGTGATGCAACCAGTGGATTTTTACGTTATGGTTATTCTTCGGATGCCGGAGCTACCTGGAGTGCTAATCAAGGTCCTATTTATTCTGCTACTGCTCCTTTATTTAATGCGCGTTACCCACAAGGTATGATATACAATGCTGTTGGAAATACTACTCCAGCTAATGCATTCGTTTCTTACTTTGCACCTTCATTGGCTGGTTTAAATGTGGGTTGGGGCGGACTAGTTCATGGGTCAAGCGCTTTAACAGGCGGTGGTACTCCAACTTCTACGGAAGATACCAGTACTTCATACCTTATTCCTGATGGTGGTGCTTTGAATACTGATGATAATTCTTTCTGGACTTCTACCGGTTACATTGATGCTGCAGGTGGTTACAATGGTAATATTTTGTTAGCGAAAGGTGTATGGAATGCCGGAGATTACAGCTATACTTATAATTCTGTAGCTGCTCCATTTGATTTACGTGATGCAGGCGGTGCTCCTCAATTGACAGCGACTAGCATTGCATGGGGTACAGGTGGAACAGGGTATGTAGCTTTGTTAGGTCATGAATCTTATACTGTGGATCCTGATAGTTTCTTATATCCTACAATTTTCAAAACAACTGACAATGGAGCTACATGGAATAAAGTAGCTGCTTTGGACATGTTCAGTTTTGAGACCTTCTTTCAATTTGATACATCTGTAACCGGTTACACTTGTGCGTTCGAAATTGACATGGCTGTAGATGCAAACAACAACGCACACATCTTTGTTGCAGTAGGTCCTCAGGCTACTTCTCCATTCTCTATCAACTCCGGTACAGGTAACTGGGGTGTATTTGATATTTTCACTACAGATGGTGGAACTACCTGGAGTGCTGAAGCTTTAGGTTTGCCTTTAACTTTCCGTGGAGAATTTACAGATGGTACTAACAATCTTGCAGAAGATAGCCGTCCTCAGATTGCTCGTACATTGGATGGTACTAAATTATTCTTTGTATGGTTTGATACTGACACTACATTAACTCCCGGATTACAGGATAACGTTCTGCCAAATGCAATCTGCAGAGCATTCAACGTTACTACTGGTCTTTGGACTTCTGAAATCAACCTGACTGCAGGATCAAATGCAGATGGTGCTTGTTTATTCGGAAACGTATCGCCTTTCACATTGGATGGTGCTACAGCCGGATGTTATAAAATTCCTGTTTCTTACCTTGAAGTTCCAATCAACATTGGCGTAGATATCAATCACAAGTATCTTGATGGTCTTGAAGTATGTGATCCTGCATTTACAGAAGCAAGTGCTTCCTTCCCTGTAGCGAATTATGTTACTTCCAGTATCAATGAGAACACTGTTACTACCAGCTTCACTCTGGGACAGAATTTCCCAAATCCTTTCAATGGATCAACTCAGTTTAATCTGAACCTTGTTAAGTCTTCTACTGTAACAGTTGAAGTATATAGCATTGTTGGAAAACTGTTGATGACGAACACTTACGATAATTTACAGACTGGTTTAAATACCCTGTCAATTGATGGTAGTGATTTGGCTTCAGGAATCTATACTTACACTGTAATTGTAGGAAGCGAAAAGGCTACCCGCACTATGATTGTAAAGTAATTGATTGCTAATAAATAGAAAGAGGCTGTCTCGAAAGAGATGGCCTCTTTTTTTATGAAGTATTTTTTAGACAAGCAATGGATCGATCAATTTGAAAAAACATGAAATGAAATTTTTAGTTGAAAAATTATAGGGAAGTACCACTTCAAAAACAGGACTAACACTTCTTCAAGGATACAAGAACATGAATCCAATTTGATACAAAAGAAATTCGATTAATAATATGACTTGATGATTCTAAAATTTACCGGAGATCAAACAAGGAAGAGATACCGGTTATTTTTTCCACAGTAAAACCTTCTGCATATTTTGCACCAATGGGTCTGCCGAATTCAATTGCTCTAGCGTATAGAAATTCGAGAAACTCTTTTGAAGAAATAGCAGTGGCAGGTTCTGCTGAATTTGGGTCATAAAATTGAGTTTTAAAAGATAAAACAGATTTCATTTTCATCTCCATAAAATCAGAGATGTCCACCACAAAATCCGGCCTTAGATATCTATCCTGAATATAATGATAAACAGCTTTAGGTCTCCAGACTTCCTGTTCAACTCCATTCCATTGAGATTTGACTTTACTCAATCCACTGAGAAAACAGGCTACAGAAACCAATTCACTCCCTTTTCCATGATCCGGATGACGGCCGCTTTTCGCATTGCAAATAACAATTTCCGGTTGATAATGCCTAAGGTAAGCCACCAACGCCATCTGATGAAATTCGTCATTTTGAAAAAAACCATCCCTGAAGCACATATTGGTTCGAAATTCGAGTCCAAGTAATTCAGCACTGGCTGCGGCTTCCTCGTCTCTGGATGTTGCACTCCCCCGGGTACCTAATTCACCCCTGGTCAGGTCAACAACCCCCACTTTTCTGCCGAGACTTATCTCTTTTGCAAGTGTTCCGCCTGCTCCTAATTCAACATCATCGGGATGAGCACCAAATGCCAGTAGGTCAATTTTCATAATTCTGCTTTCGGTTCAAAAATAGTTTATTCACGGATTCATAAAAACACCAAATTTGCCGGATATGGAATTCTCCTTTAAACAGTTCATTCGGCTAATTCAACATGAGTTCAACCTGGAATTAAAGAATAAACAGGCCATTACCAGCTTGCTGGTCTATTCGCTTGCTTCAATTTACATCTCCTATCTCAGTTACCGGCAGCAACTGGATCCGGTGAGCTGGAACGCCCTTTTTGGATAATAATGCTTTTTGCGGCCACCAATGCCATTGCCCGAAGTTTTCTTCAGGAAAGCCGTGGCATACAACTTTTCCATTATTTACTCCTAAGTCCTGCCAATGTTATTTTGGCAAAAACTTGTTATAATATTTTATTGCTAAGTGCATTAGGCATAGTTAACCTACTGGCATTTTCCTTGTTCTTTGATTTGCCGATTCAGGATAAACTTCAGTTTGTGGGTGGATTGCTTCTGGGAAGCTTTGGATTGTCATCGATTTTGACTCTGGTATCGGGTATTGTTTCCCGCGCACAAAGCAATGCTGCCTTGGTAGCAATTCTTGGTTTCCCACTGCTTTTTCCACTCATCATAACAATTATTCGATTTACTCAAAACGCTATTGAAGGACAAGATTGGAGCATTAATCAGCCGTATTTTCTGTTATTAATTTCCTTAAATGTAATGATTGTTGCGCTCTCCTACCTCCTCTTTCCCTACCTTTGGCGAGAATAATAAATTGAAATGAAAACGACAATTGCCCATGCCTGGTGGTGGAAAATTTTAGCACTCATTTGTCTTTTTTATACCTACTACATGGGTTTTGTGGGAGAAGTGCCTCGGATGCCTATTCTTAATGAAACCATTCGTAATTTATATTTCCATGTCACCATGTGGATGGCCATGCTTGTGTTGATGCTGTGTAATGCTATTTATAGTATCAAATATCTCAGTAACTCTAAACTCTATTCTGATATCGTTGCAGAGGAATGTGCAAGAATGGCCATGGTATTTGGTATTGCCGGATTGATTACAGGCATGGTATGGGCCAATTATACATGGGGAGCACCCTGGGTCAACGATCCGCAGTTAAATGGCACAGCGGCCTCCATGTTGATCTATGCTGCCTATTTTATTTTAAGAAATGCCATTGCCGACGATACCAAGCGTGCTCGCTTATCTTCTGTGTACAGCATATTTGCATTTGTAATGATGGTGGTCTTTATACTTATCATTCCTAAGTTGAACGATTCTCTTCATCCGGGCAAAGGTGGAAATCCGGGTTTTAACAAATATGATTTGGATTCCAATATGCGCATGGTATTTTATCCGGCAGTTATCGGTTGGACGCTGCTGGGGGTTTGGATGATGAGTCTTAGAGTTAGAATAACAAAGCTTGAAAAACATTATCATGAATAGGTTTATATCAAAATCAGCAGTTCTTACGTTATCCATCTTCATGTCGTTGCATTCTTTAGCTCGAGCGCAGGAAATTGAAATGGCGGATACAATGCGTTCAGAGGGCAAAATTTATGTTGTAGTAGTTATTGCAGCCATTGCATTAACTATATTAAGTATATACTTGTTTCGCATTGATAAAAAGGTGTCAAAGCTGGAGAAAGAGATAAAAAACAGATAATAGAGATGAAAAAGATCCATATAGTTGCGATTGTTGTCATTGCGATTGCTCTGGCTGTTATTGTCAGCACCATCAGCAACTCCAGCACTTATGCCCCATTCAGGACAGCGATCGAAAATGAAGGGAATACTTTCCATGTTGTTGGAAAAGTAAACCTGCAGAAAGATTTTATTTATAATCCCCAGGAGAACGCTAATATTTTTGGATTTTACCTGGTCGATAGTGAAGGATTAGAGAAACTGGTTTTATATAATGGAACCAAGCCACAGGATTTTGAGAGATCCGAACAAATTGTTGTAGTCGGAAAAATGAAGGAAGATAAATTCATCGCGAATCAACTATTGATGAAATGTCCTTCCAAATACAACGGCAATCAGCAAGATCAAATGAAGGCGGTACAGTAACGAGTATTAACGATTTCCTTTTCTTAATTCTGCGAGGAAAAATAAATGAATCTAAACTATCAAGGTGAACACCTGGGATATGGTCAGTTAGGAAATATACTGATCATCTTATCCTTTACAGCGGCATTATTATCCTGTCTGGCTTATTACTTTTCCTTTAAAAGAAAAGATGATTTATCTGCTTCGTGGGTGAAGCTGGGCAGAACAGCCTTCAGTGTTCATGCGATAAGTGCTTTAGGGTTGATCTTTCTTATTTACTATTTAATTCACGGACATTTCTTTGAGTATTATTATGTCTGGCAACACTCCAGTACTATTTTACCATTTAAATATATGTGGGCTTGTCTTTGGGAAGGTCAGGAAGGAAGTTTTTTAGTTTGGACCTTCTGGCATGTAATTCTTTCTTTTGTGATTATCCTGAAAGCGGGGAAATGGGAGGCTCCGGTTATGTTTACCCTGATGATCATACAGGCTTTTCTGGCATCAATGTTATTGGGATTAGAGTTCGATGGAATTAAAATTGGTTCAAATCCATTTATTCTTTTGCGCGATCATCCTGACTTTGCCAACTTACCTTTTATACAAATGCCGGATTATCTGAATAAGATAAAAGATGGCCGGGGATTAAATCCACTACTGCAAAATTACTGGATGGTCATCCATCCCCCTACTCTATTCCTGGGTTTTGCTGCTACTGCCATTCCATTTGCGTATGCGATAGGCGGAATGCTTACCGGAAAGGTGAAAGAATGGGTAGCACCTGCATTGCCATGGGCTTTCTTTGGCGTGATGATTCTGGGAACAGGATTATTAATGGGAGGTGCCTGGGCTTATGAATCATTGAGTTTTGGCGGATTCTGGGCATGGGACCCGGTGGAGAATGCAAGTCTTGTTCCCTGGCTAACGTTGGTGGGTGCAGCCCATGTGATGGTGATTTTTAAGAAGAACGGGACTTCATTAGGCAGTACAATCGTATTGGTCGTATCCAGTTTTCTGTTGATTCTATATTCGACCTTTTTAACAAGAAGCGGAATTTTGGGTGATACTTCTGTACATGCATTTACTGATTTAGGTATGAGAGGACAATTGGTACTCTATATGCTCTTTTTTGTAGTGCTTTCAATTGTACTTGTTTTCATCCACCGAAAAGAAATTAAGGGAAGCAGCGAAGATGATCATATCAGCAGTCGTGAATTCTGGATGTTTATGGGGATGTTGATTCTCGTCATCTCTGCAGTTCAGATCAGCATTACCACCTCCATTCCAGTCATCAATAAAATTTTTGGAACCAAGATGGCTCCCCCTGCAGATGCAATAGATTTTTATAATTCATGGCAAATTCCTATCGCCGTCATCATTGGTCTGCTCATGTCCATCTCACAATTTTTTAAATGGAAACAATCAGATCCTAAGGAAACCATTAAGAAGTTGGTCATTTCCTTTGTTGTGGCTTTGATTGTTGCTATCACTCTCGAAGTATATTATGACTTTGACCGTGTACAACAAACACTGCTTTTGTTTACAGCACTATGGGCGTTTTTAGCAAATCTGGATTATTTAATCCGGGTAGTTAAAGGGAAGACGATGCATTCCGGCTCCAGTATTGCTCATATGGGAATTGCTCTTATTTTATTAGGATCATTGATATCGAATGCAGAGAAAACAGTCATTAGTCAGAACCGTTTGAAAGTAGATTTAGGAAAGGATTTCCCGAATAACGAGAATATTCTGCTCTACCAGGGTGATACGTTGCCCATGGGTGAATTTTATGTCACCTATAAGGATAAGAAGAAGGAGGGCATCAACATTTTCTACGAGGTGGAATATTTTAAAGCGAATCATCTTAACGGTAAATTAGAAAAGAGTTTTTCCCTTTTTCCTAAAGTGCAGTTGAATGAAAGGATGGGCAATGTGAGTGAACCTTCTACAAAGCATTATTTGAACAGAGATATTTATACACATGTCACCTATGCGGAGCTGGATGATAAAACAGGTCGTCAGGAGGATGGAACTTATCGGAAAGGAAAGAAGTATCAAATGTCCATTGGCGATACAATTACAACCAGTAATAGTCTAGTTATTCTGGAGTCATTGAATAAAGACGTGGACAAAAACGCATTGATGCTGAAGGAAGGTGATATTGCCATTGGCGCCCGCTTGTTGATTATGGATGTGAACAGAAAGATTCATTATGCCGAACCTGTTTTTGTCATTCGCGAAAACTCGTTCTTCAATCGCACGGCAGAAATAAATGAGCTGGGTCTGAAATTTGCTTTTGAAAAGATTTTACCGGAAGAGAATAAAATGGAAATTGATATTGCCGAAAAAGAGGGGAATGTCAGAGAATTTGTGATCATGAAAGCCATCATTTTCCCTCAGATAAACATTTTATGGACAGGTTGTATTCTTATGATTATCGGTACATGGATTGCCATCGTGAAGAGAATTCGTCAGTTAAAGACTCAGCAGGTTCAATAATGTGAAAAATATCGAGATAGGAATATTTGGTTCCGGGAATGTGGCTCATCATCTGGCCACGGGACTTTTTCATGCCGGTTTACCTATCCGTTTTATTTGCAGCAGGAATGTTAAGAAAGGGAAAGCCATTGCCAGGGCTACAGGTGCTGCATGGTATTCTACAGTTCCGGATACAAGTGCAAAACATGCTGTCTTATTCATCTGCACCAGTGATGATGCAATTCAACGTATCATGAAGCAGAATAGTAAATCCGGTTATATTTTGGTGCACTGTTCGGGAAGCATTGCTCTGATTGATGGTGCGGCTTATGCACACGGTACAGGCGTCTTTTATCCGGTGCAATCGTTTTCGTCAGAGCTGAAAGTAGATTGGTCAACTGTTCCAATTTGTCTGGAGGGTAGTAATCCGAAAGTGCTTTCACTATTAAAACATACAGCCAAACTCCTCAGCAAAAAGGTGACAATGATGAATAGCCGGCAACGATTAATGGTGCATCTTGCTGCTGTTTTTGCCAATAATTTCAGTAACGCTCAATATGCAATTGCGGAATTGATATTAAAGGAAAATAATCTCTCTTTTGATTTGCTCCGGCCATTGATTACCGCCACCGCAGAGAAAGTGCAGCATTCCTCTCCGGTTACTGTACAAACCGGACCGGCTCAGCGGGAAGACTTTAAATCTATCAAGGCTCATCTTTCTATTTTAAAAGAGATACCTGAGGTTCGGAACATCTACAATAGCCTCACAAAATTCATTATCAGTAATAAGAAAAGGGCAGGCAAATAACACCTCTGCCACTTTTCAGCAGCTGTTAAAATCCTAAATTGGCTTCTTAATTCTTTTTGCAGGTGTTGATTCCGAATGGTGCATAAAGCGGACAGAAACTAACAAGAGAAGTCAGGATGAAAACCCCTGCCAGTACGAGCAATACAATACCCAAAGTACCCTCTACTCTATTGGTCGCATAGAGAAAGATCAATACCAGTGCAACAATGATTCTCATAATTTTATCGGTAGAACCCATGTTTTTTTTCATAGCGTGTTTGTTTAGTGGAAACAAAACTATGTAATAGGATTTTGTATTTATGTGACAAAAATCACATATCTCCAAAACCTATGAAAGTTTTTTCAAATGAACTATTTCCCGCTTCCTAATGGAAAAACACTTTTAAAATGATCCAGGCGGCTTTGGCCGGACTGCGGAAAAACACCTCTGCTTACCGTTCTAATGTCTTCCACAGAGTAAAATGCAGTGGGATGTTTTTCTTCTATGAGTTGCCGGACTGTAATAATATCCTTTCTTTTCACCACAGTAAGAATAATCTTCACCGGACCCTTTGCACCATGTCCTTCAATGGTGGTGATTCCAAAACTATGGTCAACGAGAGCTTTAATCAGATCATCGGCATCTTTTTGAGTGATAATTCTCATCACTTGCAAGCCGAGTGCCAGTCGCTCCTCAATCTTAATTCCGAAGAAAATTCCCATCGAGTATCCTGTAGCATAGGCGATAAAGCAAACCGGATTATGTAAATTCTTCATGATCTGACTTATTGCCAATAACCAAATCAGCACCTCAATAAATCCAAGAAACGGTACGATGTATTTAATGGATTTACTCAGGAAAATATTTCTCAATGTAGCCAGGGTCACATCACTCATTCTCGCTAAAAAAATTAAAGCGGGAAGAACAAACCATTGAAAGGTATCTGAAGCAATAAATTCGCTGCTAAACATTATTTTCTATTATTTTTTGAAGCACTTCCGGCACCCCAACACCGGCTGATTTACGTACTACGGAGAACTCATTTAAATGTGCAGGTATTTTGGCATGGGGATCCACAAGTATTTTTAGAGACGAATCCGGAGCGTATTCCAGCAATCCTGCAGCCGGATATACTTCGAGAGATGTTCCTATCACTATAAAAATATCAGCCTTGCTCGTGATAGAAATGGCCTTCTCCATTTCAGGAACAGCCTCACCAAACCAAACGATATGGGGACGGAGTTGAGCCCCGAGTGGGCATATATCTCCCATCTTCAATTCACTTCCTTCAATCGGAAAAATCAGATGTTCATCCAGTGTGGATCTTGATTTTCTGATTTCACCGTGTAAATGAAGGACATTTGATGACCCTGCCCGCTCATGTAAGTCATCAATATTCTGAGTGATAACTTGTACATTAAAATATTTTTCAAGATCAGCAATTGCACTATGAGCAGAATTTGGTTGAGCGGACAAGACCTGTGCTCTTCGTTGGTTATAAAAATCGAGGACCAGGGCCGCATTTCTATGCCAGGCGCCGGGTGTAGCTACATCTTCAATACGGTATTCTTCCCACAATCCTCCGGTATCCCGAAAGGTCTTTATTCCGCTCTCTGCACTAATCCCTGCACCGGAAAAAACAACAACGTTTTTCATGGTACAAAGATGCTTATCATTCTATTGGAAGACGACGACTCTGCTATAATTATATTAACTATTCAAAGTTAAAAAGAGTAAAATCTCAAGTCCTTTTAGAGGATAGTTGCACTATCGGGAAACTTAAAGCCGCGGAGCAATTCTTCTGTTTTCATACGTTTCTTGCCGGGCAACTGCAATTCCTTCACCACAAGAAAGCCATCAGCCGCACTAATTTTCAAAGTACTTTTCCCATCACTGATCATTTCATGCGTCAATACCGTTCCCGCCGGTTCCGGGATAGAGCGAAGCACTTTAACGGGTAAAAGAGATCCATCTTCCAGCGCCAAATCAAAAAAAGCACCGGGGAATGGACTTAATCCACGCACCTGATTATTCAAATGATGTATATCCTTAGTGAAATCAAGTTTACAATCTTCTTTAAAAATTTTTGGAGCTGATTTTACTTCCTCCCCCTGTTGGATATATTCCTCCTGTGGATGCAAATGAATAGCGTTACTTTCTATCGCTCTAACCGTATCCAATACAAGCAAGGCTCCTTCTTCCATCATACGGTCATGCAAATCCCCTGCAGTATCTTCGGGACCAATCGGCACTTCCTTTCTATAAATGATGAGACCGGTATCAATTTCATGCTTTAGAAAAAAAGTAGTCAATCCGGTTTTTGTTTCACCGTTCATGATGGCTCTGTTTATAGGAGCAGCACCTCTGTACTGAGGGAGCAATGATCCATGGAGGTTAAAAGTGCCAAGGGGTGGCATGGACCACAATGCTTCCGGCATCATGCGAAAGGCGACTACAATTTGAAGATCCGCGTGGAGTGATTTAACTTCATCAAGAAAAGCAGGATCGTTCATCCGCCTGGGTTGAAGTACTTTTAGTCCGGCTTCCAGTGCATATTTTTTCACATCAGAAATTGCAATTCGTTGACCTCGTCCGGCAGCTTTATCTTCTGCAGTAATTACAGCCACAATTTCATAGCCATTCTCAACAAGTATCTTCAGAGAAGGAACTGCAAAAGCAGGAGTGCCAAGGAAAATAATTCTCATTTGACAAGCCCTTTAATTTCAATAATTGTCACCGGTATTCCGCGCATGCAAATACTCATTCTGTCTTTATTCTTTTTAAAGTGAACCAATACCTCCATTTGATCCTTTCTGAATTTCTCGTCGAGGACGCCCGGATCAAAAAGGGTACTGTCGTCCTGCATCAACAGAAAGCCACAACCATCAATATCTCTGCTATCAATCACCTTCATTCTCCTGAACGGGGAGGAAGGTTGTTCCACAGGCATTTCTACATTGCTTTCTCCGGTTGCGGTTGTTTTCCCTGATTTACAGGCCACCATTCCAAGAAGCAACAGCCCGAACCACACTATTCTCATCTTCATAACTTCTCTGTGATCAATTTACTTTTCCATTTTCCGGAAACGAGGTAAAAATAGCTGATTATACCCATTATCAACCAATAGATCAGTTCAGAAGTCCAGACTAGCTCCAGTGTGCCCGGTAGAATCACTGTAAAAACAAGTATGTAAGCGACATAGATGACAAGTGAGATTACTTCTATAATCATTGCAGCAGTAGTGCGTCCGGTACCGGAAATCGCTGAAATCAATACCATAGTAATGGAAAATACTATGGTGGCTACACAGACAACATAAAAGCCCGGAATAGCTTCCTGAATCAGCATAACATCAGACGTGGTGAGACGAAAGAGGAGGTCTTTAAATACAATACTTGTCAGTATCCCTCCTGCTCCGATCAGAAAACTCATTTTAACAATTTTAGTGACCAGAGGTATGACTTCATGCTCTTTGTTTTGTCCAAGAAGATTTGAAACCATGCTATTGCTGGCCTGAGAAAAGCCCCATATCGGTGTCATAAGGACCATGTATATACTACGAAGCACATTTGATACTGCCAATTCCCTTGCACCTAACTTTTCAATCAATACAAAAAACAGGAACCATGCACCCATCGATAAAAAATGTTGTAACATAATGGGAGAAGATAAAGTGAGGATCTGAACATAGGCCGTTCTTTTCAATTGTGTAAACTTAAATAACCGGAATTTCTGAAATACGGAACGAGACATCGTATAAATTACAGCATAGACAACAGCGAGTGATTCCGAAATCGCAGAGGCAAGTCCCGCCCCGATGAGTCCAAGTGCAGGGAATCCCATTCCGCCAAATACAAAACCATAGTTAAGTATTACATTCAATACCATCATGAGAACAGTAGAATAAGTAATAATGCGGGTTTGCGTAATGCCGGTATAGAAGGCACGTAGTGCAATGAGCACCATCATCAATGGCAAACTCCAGCTACGTGCTTTTAAATAACTCAGCGCCGCTGCTGCCACTTCTCCATCATTAATTATTAATGGCAATAATGAAGGTATAGCCAGATAGAGAAAGAGCAACATCAACATAGAAAATACAAGTAGAATGACCAGGCTATGATCGAAAACGTGTCCTATTTCCGTTGGACGATCCTCCCCTGCTTTTCTTGAAATAATGATTTGTGCTCCTATCCCTACGGCCGTGCCCAACATCAATAGCAAGAAGTAGAAAACACCACCCAGAGCTGAAGCAGCCAGTTCTTTTTCTCCAATTCTGGCTACAAAAGCAACATCTGTAAAGTTAATGACAGTACCTGCGAGGCTACTGAGCATTATTGGCCATGAAATACGCCAAATTTCTGAATACGTTACTTTAACCTTCATACAACCGTTTGCAAAAATCGGAAAATTAAACGGCTTTACTGCTTTCAGGGATTAGGACACCGTATTTTTAAAGATCATTCTGAAATGCGGAATATTGGCTTCATAGAACAACTCTCCCACCTGATAGAAACCTGCTCTGCTATAAAGATTCATGGCATTCACTTGCGCATTCAGGTATGTCATTTTACCATAAGGAATAACATCCTTTAACACTGTATTCACTAAAAACGAACCATATCCTTTATTCCTAAACTCAGGCAGAAGAGCAAATCTCTCCAACTTAATACCATCATTGGTAAAGCGCCAGCGGGCTGTACCCGCCGGCTGCTTATCCACCAACAGCATATAATGCATGCTTTCGTCCTCATGTTCATCATATTCTTCTTCGTGAGAGACATGCTGCTCTTCCACGAAGACTTTTTGCCTGATTGCAAAAATGATGGAGGCTTTATCTTTATCCTCGGTTTTAAAACTTATTACTTCTGTCATGTGGTCCTGTTTCAGACCTGAAAAATAATCAATCTTCTTTAAAAAGTAAGAACTACTTTTTCCTGCCACTCTTTCCCTTTACCATCACTCACCTTGAGTAAATAAGTGCCGGGGAGAAGGGATGCATCAATTTGCAATTGGGTAGAATAGCTATCCCGAATGATATTCCCGATTTGCTGCACATTTTTTCCTGTCATATCGAAGAGATTCGCTACTAAAAGATCACCCCCCTGCTCCGGAAGAACCATGCTGATGGTCCTGTCAGCTATCGGATTCGGAAACACCGATAAGGTCGTTTTTGTAAAGTTAACGGCCACTATATTGGTAAATTCATCTGTCCCATCACGGTCTACCTGACGCAGGCGATAATAACTTGTTCCTTTAAGTGGTTGTTCATCTTTAAATTGATAATCGGAAATACGGTTGGAGAATCCTTTGGCCAACACGCGACCGATGGGTTTAAATTCATGACCATCACCACTGCGTTGTACTTCAAAAAAGTCGCTATTAACTTCAGCTGCTGTGGTCCAGTCTACCAGAATATAATTATCCATAGCGTTTGCGTTAAACTTTACAAATTCAACCGGAAGAGGATTCACACCTCCGCTGGCATTAGCGAGTGTAAAATAATTATTGAAGCCATTAAAATTAGCAGAAGTAATGCTTCCCGTACCATTTGCGGTACCCACTCCTCCGAGATCAAGCCATGCAGATGCACCATTGTCACGTGCTACACGAAGATTGCTGAAATCCGTTACAAAGTCATCCGCACCGTAGGATAAAGTGACCCTGGCATTGCTGAGATTGGCAACAGCTGAGCGGGTGATGGTATAGTGACGAATATCGGATACCCATGTCAATGTAGGCGGTAATGAGTAGCCCATAGCTCTGGCTGAGTTGTTCCAAACTTCGGAAGAATAGGTAACAGTAGCTGCCGATGAATGTTGCACGGCTAAGATGATAGGTCTATATGCACCATTTTTTCCTACAGGGAAATTAATACTTTGTGCACTACTGCTTGCCACCAGTTGTTGCATCGGACCATCGACATATGAGATGGAAGAACCAATATTTGATGCCGCACCGGCAAGGCAAACCACAGGTGTTGCTGCAGAGGAAAACATAACCCCATCCAACATCAATAAAGTATTACTGATTTGAATAGTTTGCGTCAGATTTGAACCCAGGCTGTTATTAATGGTCAGATTATGAAATGCAGTAGTACTACTACCTCCTATCCATAATCCTTCACCTCCCTGTAGTGTTACCGTTCCCGTACGCGGTGTAAAAGTTCCATTGTTATAGAAGGCATGTAAGCCGTCGAAATTATCCGTCAGAATAATATTTCTTGAATCACCGGTTGTACCTGAAATGGAGCGATTGTCAAAGATTTTACTGGCATCAATATTTAAGCTCATTAATCTGAAATCAGCCGTTTCATTGGCTGCAGGGCAAAGGGTCACACTAGCTGCTGCGGGACCGGAAACGCGGAAGTTGGGATGGTTCACTGTAGCATAAGGTGTAAATTTAAAAGTGGAACCTGAAGCTGTACTCGCATTCCCAAAAACAACCTTTCCGCCACTCACGGTGACTGTACCGGATGTGCCACAAATATTGAAGTCGGTTAAAGCTGCATTACTGCCCGGTTTCTGCAAGGTAATTGTTCCGGCACTCATGGTAAAGCGACTGGACGCACTATTTCCAATATTGAACACTTCGAGGTTGGTTCCGGTAGATCCTGAATTGAGGAGCACATTGCCACCACTCTGACTAAATCGAACCGGGTCACCTGAATTTCCTGACCGGTAAGTAATACCACCATATACTGACAATGTACCACCGGTTACATCAATAGCAGGAATTACTGCACCGCTCTGGTCATACCTCAACCCAAAGCTTCCGGCTGCAGAACCAATACGCATGGTACCCGCTGTCACTGTAATCTGACCTTGCAGATAAACATAATTTGAATTAGGCGAAAGGTGAAGAACACCATCCATCACTTGAATAATAGCATTCGGACCAACGGTAAAATCACCCAATGCAGGATTTACATTATAGGTAAATCGGTTATTATGTGCAAAGGTTCCGAAACTAACCACAAGTTCCCTGATGGCCGTTTCAAATGCCAGCACAGTTGCTTCCAGTCTGTAGGAGGTCAATGTGGATTTAAATACCGTGACACGATTCAAATCCCAGGAACCTGTCCCGGAAATGGTAGAGTTGATGGCCGAATTAAAGGTGACATTCACATAATCATTGGCATCCACATATAAATCCACTGCGCCATTGTTGATGATACTTCCACTTATGAAAAGATTATGCATCCTTGATGAATTGGAGGCATAACCAAAAGTAGCACCGTTGTTCACAGTAATGTTTCCGGCGACAACCATCAGGAAGGTCAGGTAATTGGAATAGAGCAAGGAACCTGAGGCACCCTGCCCGATGGTGATGCTCGCGGTAACGGAATTAACATTCATTGAAATGTTATGTCCATCGCCGATGAATACCACATCACCTCTTTGCGGGTAGGTGCCGGCATTGACCGGACTACCATAGGTTACTGTTGACCAGGAGGTGTTCACACTCCAGAGACCGCTCTGTCGAGAATAATAGGTTCTAGCATTACTTTCACTGAGAAAACTCAGAACAAGAAGGGCTATGAACCCGGATTTTCGGAGCGGCATGATTAAAGTTTTCATGCGCTGCATTATTAGACTATTGTTGTTGGTGATTCAAATATGCAGGTGCTTAAGGTTGATAAATTAACAAATGGAGAGAAATCTTACAATTGTAATGTAAGGTGTAAAGTGAATAGAAAAGTGAGTATAGAATAGATAACAGAATAATTAAGCTGACGGTTCAGTAAGGAGCGAATCCGGAGAGGAACTGTCTTAAAATTCGATTTGTGTAACGCTGTTCACATTTTCATTTTATCGGCAATTCGAGAAGGTGTATTCAATGAAAGCGTTGACTAATTTAAGGATTAATCCACTCCTGTTTATTCATGATTTCCAGCCGTGAGCAGTTTGCCTGTCCATTGTTTTCCGGATTCATCAGTGATATGCACCAGAAGATTATTAGCTGAAATCGATTGAGGAGCGGAACAGTGGAGAATTGTTTCGGGTTTATCCATCGTTCGTGTCTCTATAATAGTTCCATTTAGATTCATTGTTGTAACGGTGATTTTACCGGTGAATTCGGAGGACAAAGAGATGGTGTATGCCTGCTCAACAGGAGGATTGGGGAATAGCAGGGTTGGAGAAGTCTTCCCGTTGAGTACTTTCATAGGAGAATAGGTATATTCTCCATCGAGATCCACTTGTCTGATCCGGTAATACAGGATGGTATACTGAGCAGCACGGTCGATATAAGAATAGTATTTCGGCGTTGCGGAATTACCGGCAGCAGCGATCCGGGTTAAATTTTCACAATTTCTTCCGTCGAAACTGCGTTGCACTTCAAAAAAATCAGCATTCTTTTCTGCCGCTGTCGCCCATTCGAGCAGGGAATATCCTTCTGTATTTCCTGCTCTGAAATACATCCATGTTACCGGCAAGGAATTACTTCCCCCTGTTGTATTGCCCAGAACGATAATTCCATTCATAGTTCCCAGGGGCGATGAAGTAATACTTCCACTTGTTGGACCTGTACCTGTGCCCCCTATATCTGTCCAATTAGAGGAACCATCATCCATCACCATTCTTAAATTTGATGGATCATCCACTCCATCCCCGGCATCATAATAAATAGTAAACGCCACCGAATTCAAATTGGATGCACCACTCCGTGATAAGGAATAATACCTTACTGCAGATACTCTGTCAATGCTGCCCGGCAAACTGTAATTCAGATCCCTGGCATTGGCATTATTGAGTTCGGCGCTATAGGTTACCATTGCATTTGTTGAGTGAGAAACTTCCAGTTGCAATGGACGGTAGCTCCCATCCTTCCCTATCGGGAAATTTAAGGCAGATGTGACATCTGTACTTACTTCTCTAATCAGTGGACCGTCTATATAAGACGACGCACTTCCTATACCCAGGCTTGCGGTCGGAGAAATGGTTAATGTGTTTTCTGAAGTTGTGTAGATCACGCCACTGTTAAGAGAGAGTGTTCCTGAAATCCTGATATCATTTCCCAATGTCATCCCTGTTCCATTATTGATATCAAAATGATGAAATTCTAATGTTCCGCTTCCGGCTATTTGTTGTCCTTCTCCGCCTTCTAATGTCAGTGTTGAATTGCGGGCAACAAAAGTTCCATCGCAATAGAGCGAATTGATTCCATCGAAATTACCTGTAAGGAAGAAGGAGCGGCTATCACCCGTTGTACCTGCAACGGAACGGATATCAAAAGTTTTTCCTTCATAAACATTCAGACTGATTAGATGAATATCTTCTGTTGAATTTTCCGAAGGGCATAAAATGGCGCTGTTCGCTAATGGACCGGCGAGGATAATATTGGGAAAAGTGACAGAACTATGCGGTGTAAATGTATAAGTAAGTCCGGATCCACTCTCTTCATTTCCAAATTGCAGAAATCCTCCCGTTGTAGCAACAGTACCATTGGTGGAACAAAGTTGGACATCAGTTACCGAAGTGCCGGTTGTATTTGGCTTTTCAAGAATAATACTTCCATCCAGAAAGGTACACGTGCTTCCTGTGACATCATTGATGCGAAAAACAATATCTGCAGTTCCCGATGTTCCAGTATTTAAAAGTAAATTGCCACCACTACTAGTAAAGTTGAAGGAAGATGAGGAAGAACCGGACTTATAGGTGATTCCACCATGGACCTCCATTTCCCCCGATTCAATATCCAATCTTGGAACGAAGGAGGTTGTTTTATCATAGCGAAGTCCGCCCAGACCGGTGGATGAACCTACCTTCAATATTCCGCCTGTAACATAAATAGACCCGGACAAAGTTAATTCATCTTGTGTAGGCGATAAGTGCAATGTACCCTGACTTACTTTTACAATGCCATCGGCCGGAATATTGAAGCCACTTCCGGCAGAACTGTTTACTTCATATATAGAAGAATTATTATGATGAAATGTTCCGTATGTAATAACCAGTTCACGTATGGCAGCTTCGAAACTTGTACTTTGAATTTCCGCATAATACGTAGTCGATGCACTCTTAGAAATGGTGACTCTGTTTAAATCCTGCGTACCTGAACCCGATACGACGGAGTTGGCAGAGCGATAAAATACCAGATTCACGACATCATCTGCATCCGAATAAAAATCAATGTTACCATTGTTGATTAAATTATTACCCACTTGAAAAGTATGGGTTCTTGTACTATTACCTGTATATTTCAAATTGGCTCCTGCATTTACCGTGACATTGTTAATGACGGTTACATTGTAGCTTCCTGCTGAAGAATACTCCAGTTCACCGGAGGTGCCTTGTCCGATGAAGAGATAACTTGTGGTGCAGTTGACATTGACAATTATGGTATAGCCATCACCGATATAAGCATAGTCGCCGGACTTTGGGAATGTTCCGGAATTGGTAGCCTGTCCATAACCTGTCGTCGACCAGCTCGAATTATCATTCCAATTGCCACCGTTGGTCTTGCTATAATAAGTAGCTCCGCGTGTGTTGCCCAAACATATGTTCAGACAAAAGAATAGAAAGAGTAATTTTTTTCCATGATTTTTCAATTTCAATTGAACCATGGCCAACGAAAAGCATTCCACGAACAGCTTTTAAATACCTTAAAAGCAGTACCGGCTTACAACAGAAATAAACAAAAATTAACTTAGGATCAGTGTTATCTTATTGATAATCAAATAACCTGTTAGAGGAAATGCTATCACAAACTATAAAATATTACAAAGTACTGAGGCGATCCAGCACCATTTTTATCAGCTTATGCATGGCTGATTCGGCATCAACTGAGTATTGTTGAGCAATCCGGTTGGCCACAATCACATTAACAGAACAGCAATGATGCCCGAGTAATTTAGCCAAACCGTACATCGCCCCTGTTTCCATTTCGAAGTTGGTGATGCGTTCACTTTCAAAACGGAAGGAACTTAAGCGCTCAATCATATCAGGCCTGGCCGGTTCAAGACGAAGCTGACGCATTTGAGGAGCGTAAAAGCCGGAACAGGAAGCTGTAATTCCTTTATGCATTTCGGGGGACAGTAAATCAATCAACCGTTCAGATCCTTTCGAAATATAGGGTTGAGCCAATATACCATGACTGGGATAGTGTTTTCTAAAAGCCTGAATTATACTATCTTCATAATCATCATTCTCCAGTTTATAGAAATTCATCAAACCATCCAGGCCCAGACCATATTCTGAACACACGAAACTATCGACCGGAATATCCTCCTGTAACGAACCTGAAGTACCAATTCGTACTAAAAACAATTTTTCAAATTCTTTCTTAATCGTCCGGGTAGGCAGATCTATATTCACCAATGCATCTAACTCATTGTATACTATATCTATATTGTCAGTTCCTATGCCGGTAGAGAGTACTGTCATTGTTTTCCCTTTGTAGGAGCCGGTATGAGAGATGAACTCTCTTTTTTGTTTTTTTACCTTTACCTGATCAAAATAGGCACTCACCATTGCAACACGGTCAGGATCACCTACGTTAATGACAATAGGAGCTAAATCGGACGGTAAAAGGTTCAAATGATAGACTCTTCCGTCTTTGTTTAAAATTAATTCAGATTCAGGTATTTGTGTCATAACTATTAATCAAATATTTTTGCAGTCAACAAATGTAATAGAAACCCAAGTAAATGACTAAGGAAAAGCGACATATAATAGTACCCATTGATTTCAGTGAACAGTCAACCATTGCGTTAAGTCAAACATACAATCTGGCGAGAATGTCGTCAGCTGATATAACCTTGCTTCATGTCATTGATGAAGCACTCTTCTCTTCTGTCCTCCATTTGTTCTCCTCCAAGGAAGATCAGGAAGAATTATTACGCTTAGGTATACAAACAAAGTTAAACGGTATGGCGAATGATGCCAAGGCTAAATCCGGACTTGAGTTTAACACCAGAATTGAAAAAGGAAAGATTTATGATGTTGTTGCCGAAGTGGCCAAAGAAATTAATGCTTCTTTTATCGTAATGGGTACATCGGGAGAGACCACCCTAAAGAAGAAATTTATCGGTTCTAACGCTATTCGTGTCATCAGTGATGCACCATGCCCGGTAATTACTATTAAAGGTAAGAAGCATAGATCGGGATGTAATACAATATTGCTACCTTTAGACCTATCTAAAGAGACTAAGGAAAAAGTGACGCAATGTATTGAAATTGCTCGTTTTTTTAATTCTACGGTAAAAGTGATGTCAGTGATTGATACAGAGGATGAATTCCTCATAAACAAGCTGGAGCGACAGATGGATCAGGTAGTAGCTTTTATAGCAGGCCATGAGATTGCATGTGCCGGGGAATTTTATAAGCATAAGGATATTTCTGAAGGTGTACTTGAATATTCAGATAAAATCAATGCTGACCTGATTATCATTATGACACAAAAGGAATCCGACTGGACTGTTTTTGTAAGTACTGAATCACAACAGATCATCAATAATTCAGAGGTGCCCATCTGTAGTATCCGCCCTATCGAACGCAAGGATACAACTGAATATGTAATTACTTAGAAACTATACGTTATGCAAAAAGACCTTAACATCAAAAAAATCCTTATTCCTTACGATTTTTCAGAGACTGCAGCCCTTAGTCTGGAGCATGCTATCTTCATGGCTAAATTGCTGAAAGCGGATATCTATCTCCTGCATATCGTTGAAGCAACTACATTTCCAAGTTCCATCTCTCATGCCTTCACGGGTTTTGAAAAGAAAGTAGAAGAAGCTTCCAATGAGAAGCTGAAGGAACTTGCTGATGAAATACATCGTCAACATGGCGTACAGGTTCAGATTATTACGGAAGTTGGTAAGATCTATAAGCGGATCGTTCACACAGCGAAGCAAGCTCATGTGGATATCATCATCATGGGCACGCACGGAGCAAGTGGCAGCAGTTATATCATCGGAAGTAATACCACGCGTGTAGTACAGGAAGCACCTTGTCCGGTGATTTCAGTGCAAACACATATCACCAAAGTGGGCTTTGCAAAAATTGCCTTGCCTATTGATGACAGCGCCGAATCCAGACAGAAAGTAAATTTCGCCCTGGAAATAGCGAAGCATTATAATTCAAGAGTAGTCGTAATCGGATTAATGAGAAACGGCAATGAAGATTATCAACGAAAATTCAAGATTAAGATTGAACAGGTGGAAGATTTTCTCTCTGGTCATGGCATCATTACAGAGTCGATTTATAAACAAGGAGACGATCTCGCTAAAAGTACTCTGCAGAGTTCAGCCGAAATTGAAGCCGACCTGCTGGTCATCATGACTGAGCAGGAACCTTCCATCACCGGATTGCTGATGGGCTCCTATGCTACCAAAGTCATCAATGGTTCTAAAATTCCGGTGATGACAGTGAGGCCTGCTGAAATTGATCCGGAGCGAATTACAGTCACCTTTTAATTCAAGACCCCTAATTTTAAAACATCGGCTTCAGATTATTGAGGCCGATGTTTTATTTTTATACCAATGAGTTTAATACATCAGGTCCTTTCTCAATACTGGGGTTATAACCGGTTTCGTCCTTTACAGGAGGAAATTATCCGATCTATCATTGATGGAAAGGATACGCTGGCTTTATTGCCTACAGGTGGTGGGAAATCCATTTGCTTTCAGGTGCCGGCTATGGCCATGCCCGGATTATGTTTGGTGATTTCTCCGCTGATCGCATTGATGAAAGATCAGGAGCAGCAACTCAGGGATAAGGGAATTCGCGCAGTGGCGATCACCAGCGGAATGAAAAAAGGGGAAGTGGAACTTGCTTTGAATAATTGTCAGCTCGGTGATTATAAATTTCTATATGTCTCTCCGGAGCGACTGTCATCAGAAAGGTTCAGAGAAGCTCTACAGGAGATGAAACTGAATTTAATCGCTGTCGACGAGGCGCATTGTATTTCTCAATGGGGTTATGATTTTCGTCCGCCCTACCTTCAATTGGCCGAGATCCGCTCAACCTTTCCTGACATCCCCATACTTGCACTTACCGCCTCAGCCACACCGGAAGTCCGGAAAGATATCTGCGAGAAACTTTTATTTAAAGACTTCTCCGTATTCACCAAGAGCTTTGCGAGACCTAACCTCTCCTATCTGGTGCGACTGGAGGAAAATAAATTCGCCCACTTGCTGAAAGTCTTAAAAAATGTGCCGGGCACCTCTATTGTTTATGTTCGAAACAGAAGAAAGACGATGGAGATTGCCACCGAGTTGAGGAAAATGCAAATCAGTGCCGATTACTATCATGCGGGACTGGACCATCAAACGAGAGAGGAACGACAGCAAGCCTGGAAGAAAAATGCAACACGAGTGATTGTAGCGACGAATGCTTTTGGTATGGGGATCGATAAACCTGATGTGCGTTCTGTTATCCATATGGACCTTCCGGATGATCTGGAAAGTTATTATCAGGAAGCAGGCAGAGGTGGAAGAGATGAGAAGCCGGCGTACGCAGTGGTTCTCTATGACAAGGCTGATCTCGCGGATCTCGAGCACCGTTGTATCGCTAACTTTCCGGAGAGAGAAGTCATCCGAAATGTGTACAAGGCCCTCTCGAATTTTCTGCAGATCCCTACAGGAGCAGGATTGGACATCAGCTACGAATTTGAACTCACCGTTTTCTGCAAGCACTATCAGTTTGAAACACTCCAGACTTTAAACTGTCTGAAAATTTTGGAAATGGCAGGCTACATCTCCATGAGTGATGCCTTTTACCATCCGGCCAGAGTTCGGATACTTGCACATCAAATGGAATTATATAAATTCCAGGTGGAACAACCTGCCTATGACCCTCTCGTAAAAGGTGTACTCCGCTCGTATGCGGGTACCTTTGATGATTATGTGCGCTTTAGTGAAACAGAACTTTCAAGAAGGACAGGGATAGAGGTTGAGGAACTGAAAAAGCAATTCATCTATCTCACTAAAATTGGAATCCTGGATTATATTCCCGTCACCATGAAACCCTCTGTCACTTTTCTGCATCGGAGAGTTCCCGAGGGTGAATTGTACATTCCTAAGGAAATTTTAGAACAACGTAAGCTGCGCTTTAGAATCAGAGCGGATGCTTTTCGTAATTTTTTAATCAATCCCCATCAATGCCGGAGCATTCTATTACTTTCTTATTTTGGAGAGAAGAATCTGCAGCGCTGCGGGACTTGTGATTTTTGCAGAGAGCGAAATAAACTTGCGCTGAATGATATGGAGGTTGAAACACTTTCCGAAAAAATTCATGAAGTGTTGCAACTTCATCCGCTTATTCCTGCTGAGCTTTCCAAAAAAATTCCGGATGTGCCTGTCGATAAACTGGAACCTGTCCTGCGATGGCTTTTGGATACCGGGGATCTGGGTTTGGATTTCATTGGAAGATTATATGTAAAATCGGAATGAAAAGGAAACTGGGGAAAGCATTTTATCAGCAGGAAGATGTAGTCGCCCTTGCAAAACTCCTGATTGGAAAGGTGCTTGTTTCCGCTGTGGACAATACCTGCTGCAGCGGTATCATCACGGAAACGGAAGCCTATAACGGAATTCATGATAAGGCCTCTCATGCCTACGGAGGAAGAAGAACCGCACGGACGGAGACGATGTATGCCACCGGAGGATGTGCCTATGTATATTTATGTTACGGCATTCATTCGCTTTTCAATGTTGTTACGGGAAAGGCCGATCATCCACAAGCCATACTCATCAGAGCGATACAACCGCTGGAGGGTATAGATCTCATGGAAAAAAGAAGGAAAATGAAAGCGATGTCAAGGAATTTTAGTAATGGTCCGGGGAAAGTCAGTGAAGCGATGGGTTTTCACTTTAGTCATTCCGGGATTTCACTTTTTGGGCAGCATATTTGGATAGAAGACAGGGGAATTAGCATTGAAAACCATCAGCTGGAGGTAACTCCGCGAATCGGGGTAGACTATGCCGCTGATGACGCACTTCTCCCCTGGCGTTTTGTTATAAAAGAAGAAATTAAACTGACGACATCTCCCCGATCTCGATCCGGTAGCCGTAAAAAATGATTAGTTTTGAGCGGTAGTACTAAAGATGGAAATATTTCATATCGGTTTTCTGAGTGTGCGTTTGCTGGATATCCTGGATATCCTGATTGTCGCATTCCTTCTTTATAAAATCTACCGCTTGCTAAAAGGTGGAGCCGCCATTAATATTTTCATAGGCATCATCGCCATCTATGTACTGTGGTGGTTGTTTGTAAAAATCCTGAACATGCAATTGCTGGGAGCCATTCTCGGACAATTCATGAGCATTGGTGTCATCGCGCTGATTATCGTTTTTCAACAGGAGATCCGACGATTCTTACTCGTCATTGGAAGCAATAGTTTTGCCGGTAAGGATAGTTTCACGCGCAAATTATTACCCTGGAACTGGCAGGCACCTGCTATCAGCAAACCCAATATCTCTCCTATCGTAAAAGCCTGCACATCCATGTCGAAGAATAAAACGGGAGCCATCATGGTCTTGGCACGCTCTTCCGATTTGAAATTTTACGAGCGCACGGGAGATATCATGGATGCAGAAGTTTCGAAACGTTTGCTTGAGAGTATTTTCTTTAAGAATAGTCCGATGCACGATGGTGCGGTCATCATTGAGAACAATAAAATCAAGGCGGCGCGATGTGTACTTCCTGTTACGGAGAACACCGATTTACCTGCTCATTATGGAATGAGACATAGAGCAGCGCTGGGAATTACTGAGCAAAGTGATGCCATTTCTATTATTGTCTCGGAAGAAACCGGAAATATTTCCATGGCTGTAGATGGAAAAATGCACTATAATATTTCGCCGGAAGAGTTGGAAGAGTTGTTGTCGAAGGAGCAATAATTCTTGTTGCTTCTCTTACTATTTCACCTTCGCCATTTCCGCTTTTTGAAAATACTGAATCGCTACTCGTTAACTTTGTCCTTCCACTTGACGCTAGTCATGTAATAGGCTTGTGATAATTTTCCTGACATGTACCTTTTAGTGCGGTGATTTCAAATTTGATTTACTAATGGATTTCCTGACTTCCACACTGCAACACCCTAAATTAAAATCCGAAAAGTTCTTTAACTATTTTCAGAGTAAGTTTTATTCGGAAGGCAGGAAAAGAATAACGTCAGCGCGAAGATGCTTATTCCCACGACATAATCCCTGTAGGGGCGGTATCTCTGTAACCGACAAACTGCCCCATCCCTTCAACCGCCTGCAGCCGACCATAGGTCGGCTGCAGGCATAGGTGGGTGAAGATGGTCTCCTCTTACAGAGATACCGCCCCTACAGGGCTTGTATATCTAAAAACTCCGGACTGCCAACTGTCGTCGGACACTTTGAGACATCTGTTAATTTAAAGCGTTATGCGGATTTTCTTTTATTGTAAATTTTATTGTTTAGTTCTGCGGAAGAAAGAAGGAACATTAATCTCTTCTGCCATTTTTAGTTTTTCACCTTCGCCATTTCCGCCTTTTGAAAATACTGATTCGCCATCTGCTCGTTTCATTTGTTCATTCAGGTAACTTCGATCATATAGTAGGCTTGCGATATTTTTCCTGACATGTACCTTTTAGTGCGGTGATTTCAAATTTGATTTACTAATGAATTTCCTGACTTCCACACTGCAACACCCTAAATTAAAATCCGAAAAGTTCTTTAACTATTTTCAGAGTAAGTTTTCTTCGGAAGGCAGGAAAAGAATAACGTCAGCGCGAAGATGCTTATTCCCTCGGCATAAGCCCTGTAGGGGCGGTATCTCTGTAACCGACAAACTGCCCCATCCCTTCAACCGCCTGCAGCCGACCTATGGTCGGCTGCAGGCATAGGTGGGTGAAGATGGTCTCCTCTTACAGAGATACCGCCCCTACAGGGCTTGTACATCTAAAAACTCAGGCCACTTACCACCCGTCGGACGCCTTGAGACACCTGTTAATTTAAATCGTTATGCAGATTTTCTTTTACTCATAAATTATACTTTTTTTTCTGCGGAAGTCAGGAGGAACATTAATCTCTCCTGCCATTTTTAGTTTTTCACCTTCGCCATTTCCGCTTTTTGTAAAAACCGATTTGCCATTTGCTCTTTTCATTTGTTCGTCCAGGTAACTTCGATCATATAGTAGGCTTGTGATAATTTTCCTGAATTGCACCTATTAATGCGGTGTTTTCAATTTCATTTTTCTAATGGATTTCCTGACTTCCAGACTGAAACACCCTAAATTAAACTCCGAAGAGTTCTTTAACTATTTTCAGAGTAAGTTTTCATCGGAAGGCAGGAAAAGAATAACGTCAGCGCGAAGATGCTTATTCCCACGACATAAGCCCTGTAGGGGCGGTATCTCTGTAACCGACAAACTGCCCCATCCCTTCAACCGCCTGCAGCCGACCATAGGTCGGCTGCAGGCATCATAGGTGGGTGAAGATGGTCTCCTCTTACAGAGATACCGCCCCTACAGGGCTTGTATGTCTAAAAACTCCGGACTGCCAACTGTCGTCGGACACTTTGAGACATCTGTTAATTTAAAGCGTTATGCGGATTTTCTTTTACTTGTAAATTTTACTGTTTAGTTCTGCGGAAGAAAGAAGGAACATTAATCTCTCTACTCATTTTTACTTTTTCACCTTCGCCATTTCCGCTTTTTGGAAATACTGATTCGCCATTTGCTCGTTTCCTTTGTTTTTCCAGGTCACACCAATCATATAATAGGCCTGTGCTAATTTAGGATCATAGAAGACGGCTTTCTCGAGGTAGACAAGGGCCTGGTCATATTGTCCGGCGACACCGTAACAGCTTCCTATATTCATATACGCATCCGCATAATCGGGTTTTAAGCGGACAGCTTCCGTATAGCGCTTTAAGGCCTCATTAAAATTTTGCATCTCAAAATAAACAGAACCTGAATTATTGTACACCACCGGATCGTATTTATTGTACTTCAAGGCTTCATCATAGTACTGCAATGATTCTTTGAAATTCTTTTTACGGTAGTAAGCGACACCCAACTGTGTCCAGGCATCGGCGAAAGGCGCATACAGTCCCACTGATTTTTTCAAGTGATAGATGCCGGCTTTCTCCACACTGTCGCGGGATGATTCCGGATAGGAAGCGATTGTTTCCGGTTTTACGAGAAGCAATCCCTGATAATAGTGCACGCGGGCAGAATTGGGAGCTGAAACAATTCCGGAAGCATAGAGCGTCGTATTGTCCTTCCATACCGGATTTCGCAGGATGGTCAGTATACTGAAGGCTCCAACGAGGACAATGGCTATTGCTGAAAGTCCGGGAGATAATTTTCCGATGGACTTCTCTCCTCCAAGCCTGCTGACGAGCACTGAAGAAACCGCCAGACAAAGACCAAAAGAAGGAGCATACATTAATCGCTCGCCATAATGCGTACCAATCAGCATAAAAATATTTGAGGAGACGGAAGCCGTAACGAAGAAGATGAACAGTGATGCACTTAATAAGCTTCTCTTCCTGAAACCCATAACAGCTGATACGAGAATTGCAGAGAGTACAATTGCGGAAATAATAAACGATAGATCCGAAACTTTCGCCGGTGATACCTGTGGGTAGGATAAATCAAAACTTAAATTTATGGGCAATACCAACTTCCATACATAGAGTCCGAGCATGGCTACTGCACGGGTAAATTTCGTAAAGGGATCCTTTTAAAAATCGTATCGGCATTCAGCACCTGGTGACGGATGAGAAAAAACAAGAGTAATGGAACCAACATGATAAGGGTACCTTTCAGTGATGTTTTGAAATCTTGTCCGTGAATGAACCAGGCCATCAACGGAAAGAGTACAATAAATGTCACGGCACTTTCCTTACTCAGGAAGGCGATGAAATAACAAATAACAGCTCCGACAACGGACATCGTTTTCCCGGATTTCGTATATTCCAGAAACAGATCCAGACTCAGCAGACAAAAAAGAAAAGCCAGAATTTCATCCAGACTTTTAATATTGGCCACTACTTCGGTGTGGATGGGATGAACAGCAAAAAGTGCAGCGGTAAGCAAGGCTACCTGCATTTGATTGGGCCGCCACTTCGCGGTAAAAGTATACACACGATAGCAGGTAAATGAAAACAGAGCTACATTCAGTACATGACCCGGTGTAGCGTTATCCGGCCACATCGCCCAGAAAGCAGCAAAGATGGCCTTCGTCAGCGGACGATAGAGTTCATCAGCCAAAAGAATATATCCATAGCGATAACTCGTTCTGAAAATCTCGCCGATGGCTGCCCATCCCTTCTGCGTACTTAAATTTTCGAGGATGGCAGCGTAATCATCGAGGGCGAAACCATGATTGAGCGTATTGGCATAGACGAAGAAACCCAGGATAGCCGGTAGCAAGGGCCACCATACCGGCACCTGTGATTTTGTCAATACAGAAGCTGGAGCCGACTTCATCTCTGCCTGAGCAGCCGCAAACTTCTCTCTCTTATTGGGTTTCTGACGCGCCATAAAAAAATTAATTTACGGAATTCGATACGGTATCCATTCCTGCATTATTCTTCTCGAACAATTCAATCAATGCTTCCGGACTCAGACTCAACTGTTGCAGCATCGTTCTTGCATCGCCTGCCAGTTCATGCTGAGGATAAGTATCAATAAATTTCTCATAATAATTTCTGGCCTTCGTCGTATCCCGCAAATGATTCTCTGCCACAAAACCCTGCAGGAACAAAGCGGCTGCTACTTTATTATAATTCGGATAACGTTGCACTCTGCCGAAGAGATCGAGGGCTTCATTAAACTTTCCGGTGGCGACATGTAACTCTCCCGCTTTAAACAAATAAGAAGGAGAAAGGGTATCGTCCTGGTATTCGTTCGCATATTTCAGGTAGAGGGCAATCAGTTGTTCCGCTTTCGCACGATCAGGAACAGGCATCGAATCGAAATTCAACGCGGCCTCTTCTTTTTCAATTTCCTTTTGCAAAGTCACCTGCGGACGCACACAGGAGCTAATAATAAATAAGAAGAGGATAAGCGTATAAGAAGTGATCTTCGAAGTACTCAACATATTTTTTTTCATTACGATTTTATCATTTGAAGGGAGACCCGGGTTCTTTGGCCATGTGTTTATACACCATTTTATCCAATCGGCCCGGGATAAATTTATTCAGAAACACCGTTAGTTTTCCATTGAAGGAAAGCACAAGGTCACGTTTCCGGTTTTGCACGGCTTTGAGGATATTCTCCGCTACTTCCTCCGAACTCATCATACCGGATTCCTCCCGCGGACTTTCTCCCTGCTGTGAACCATCTGCGGCCAGCGCGGAAGTTCTGATATCAGAGGCCGTAAATCCGGGACAAGCGACCAGCACATGTAAATCATTCTTCAGGTTCTCGGTGCGCAGGGTCTCCAGAAAACCTTCCAGTGCAAATTTGGAGGCAGAATAACCTGTACGTCCCGGCAAGCCCTTCTTTCCGGCAATAGAAGAAATGCCCACCACACTGCCCTTGCTTTTCAGCAGATGAGGCAATGCGAACTTCGTACAATACACGGCACCCCAGAAATTGGTATCCATTACCTTTCGCAGCACGTTCAGATCGAGGTCAGCAAACAAGGCCCGCATCGAAATGCCCGCATTATTGATCAGGACATCCACTGCACCAAACCGCTTCACCGTTTCATCCACCAGTTTCCGGCAATCTTCCTCCTTGCTGACATCACATTGCACGGAGAGCACCTGATGACCATTTCTGATCAGATCATCAGCCACGGCATCCAGTTTATCCAATCTCCGCCCTCCTATCACCACCTGATAACCGGCTTTCGCAAAGGCCACAGCACAGGCTTTTCCAATACCTGAACCGGCGCCGGTGATAATCACAGTTTTTTGTCCCACGATTGCAAAACTATTGAAAGGAATTAAAGAAGAAATATAATCTCCATTTTAAAGCATATCAAAACAGCAATTAGCTTTGCAAAAAAGAGAAGATGTACCTGTCTGAAGTCACTACCCCCGCTCATATACAGCGATTTCACGCTGTCCCTAAGGGAATTTATGCCAATGATCCTCACTGGGTTCCCTATCTGAAACAAGACATTGAGAAGTTATTCGACAAAGAGAAAAACAAGCTTTTCAGGGAAGGTGCGGAAGCGATTCGCTGGATATTATACGATGCCCAGGACAAGCCCATCGGACGCATTGCAGCATTTATCAATCCTAAAACCCTCGATACAAGTAATTTCAGGACCGGCGGGATCGGATTCTTCGAATGCATCGATGACCAGAATGCCGCCAACATCCTCTTTGATGCTGCGAAGAAGTGGTTAGAAGAGCGGAAGCTGGAAGCGATGGATGGCCCGATCAACTTCGGCGACAGGAACCAATTCTGGGGTTGTCAGGTCACGAATTGGGACGAGCCACCCATTTATCCGATGAACTACAATCCGCCCTATTACGCGGCGCTATTTGAGAATTATGGCTTTGGTATTTACTTCAGACAATACATGTACTGGAGAAGTGTGGAAATACCGGCCCAGCCCATCTTTCACCGGAAGTACAATGTCTTAAAAAATGACCCCGACTTCGATCTGAGAAACATGCGCGGAATGAAGCTCAGTGAGGTGGCGGAGAATTTCAAGGAGGTTTATAACGCTGCCCTGGGCGGGCATTCCATTTTAAAGACATGAGCAGCAGCGCGGCGCAGAAAATCTTCAAAGCCATGAAAGCCGCCATTGATCCCGATCTCATCATCTTCGCCTTTTACAAGGGACAACCGATTGGATTTTATATCAGTCTGCCCGAGTTAAACCAGATCTTCAAACATGTAAACGGCAACCTCAACCTCATCGGCAAGCTCAAATTCCTCTACCACAAGCTCCGTAAAACCCCCAACCGGATGACCGGAATAATTTTCGGTGTTTCCAGGGTCTGGCATGGAAGAGGCGTTGAAGCGGCGATGATCGTATTCGGAGAAAAAACCATCATACCGAAGGGAATTTACAAGGATACGGTCATCACCTGGGTAGGAGATTTCAATCCAAAAATGATGAAAGTCGCCCAAAATCTCGATACAACAGAATGGCGAAAGCTCCATACTTATCGTTATCAATTTGACCGAAGCAAGCCATTTGAACGCGCACCGATTGTTGAGTAGTATTGTAAATTACTGAATTACAACAACATATTATGTTCAGAAAAATACTTCCTCATTCCTTGTTCGATTAATAAAGGAAAAACTATTTTGCACCCGCTTTTAACGGTAACGTTAAGGCGAAAAACAATGATTCCGTAGCTCAGTTGGTAGAGCAATACACTTTAATGTATGGGTCCTGGGTTCGAGTCCCAGCGGGATCACAAGTGATCACCAAAAGCCGCGAATAGCGGCTTTTTATTGCGCAGCAATAAACTGGGACGAGAAGTTTATCCCGCTCACCTTTGGTGACGGGAAGTCCCGGCGGGATGTCTTTTCGATAAGACAAGTCATTTACAACCTGAAGTCTTAGCGGGGATTTGATTTTCAAGAAGAGTGTTTTGTTTTTGTGGATTTCCGGTGGAGTTTCAATGATCTGGAAGAAGAACAAATTCGAATACTGAAAACAGATTTAAAAAAATTTCATAAGAACGTGTTCTACCCTTCCATCGTCCCCTTCTTAATCTGTTAAATGATCAACCTATCCACTCTTTCCAAATCATCCGCATATTTACTTATACGTCCTACTTTTCCTGCTAAACGTAGATCTATGATTTTGTGAGGCAGGGTGGAAAAGTGAATGTTGGAAAAATCTTATTTATAATATTGTGATTCAATTATGTATATTTCTTGTTCAACAAACATGAACATATAGATAAAGTGAACAACCTTGTAATTAGTAAAATACTGAAGATTCAATTGATTTTCTTTTCTTTCGACGATTTGAGTTTTTAGATTCAAAGTGAAATAGTATTTTTGGATGAACTTTAATAATAACATATTATGAAAAAAAACTTTAATGTTGCTAATGTTTGGAATAATGTTTAGCGGATGCAGTAGCATTTACACCTATTATCAGGTTTATAAGGTAGAGAATGAAGGTGGCTCTCTAATGTCAAATGGTATCGTTTATGATGATGCAAATGCAAAAATCATTTATAATTTTTGGCAGGAAAATGGTAATCCGGGCTTTGTTTTTCATAATAAAACGGAAGGCGATATTACAATTGATTTAACAAAATCACATTTTATAATGAATGGTTTCTCCTCTGACTATTATCAAAACAGAGTCTTTACTAATAACCGTTCAAATGATATTATTGGAAGTCATTCTGTAATGTTCAGGGGGTATTATTCGTTAAAGTCCAATTTAAGAACTGTACAATCAACTTCTTCAACAGGCACAAATTATGTTGAAAAACCAACAATAGTTGTGCCCCCAAAAACTTCCGTTAACATTAGCGAATTTAATGTTTCGTCCAGCCGTTTCGTTCATTGTGATTTACCGAAAGCACCATCAATGAAGAAGGTTAAATCTGTAAAATTTGAAAAGTCCGGTTCTCCGTTTACATTTTACAACTTAATCACATACACTGCCGGTAGTACCTCAATTAAAGCAGAACATAGGTTTTATGTTTCTGAAATAACTAACTATCCTGAAAAGGGATATATGATAAAGAAAACGACCAGTGATTGCGGAACAAAACTTATGGAGCCGATTGAAGTATTTCCAAAGGCTGAGCCGAATGGTTTTTATGTGATGTATAGGGTTAGTAATTAAAAACGAAGAAATAAATAACCAAATTTTTGAGTAAGAATTAGGGTGAAAGTAAAACTGGAAGGCCCGTAAGGGTATTAATTAAAATGATAAATCTTCCGTTTACAAGAGGTACCATCGGGGTTTCAAAGATTTGGAGGATTTCTATTATTTTATTATATCCGGAAGAAAAGGTGTAATTTGTGCAATTCCTAACTTTTTTTGAATTTCGTTTTTATAATGAGTTGAATATCCATGTTTTAAGCATATACCTTTGTCAAATTCAATGTAATAATTCAATCAAATTAATTGACAAATATCATCAACTTTAGTATTTTTGCATATGTATGTTATTCAACAATCAACTGGCCAGCATATAGAAGTCGAAGTCTTACCACTTGATAAAAAGGATTATTCTGTGATTGCTATAAATACAGGATTTCAATTCAATTGGGAGATTGAAACAAATAGAATTTTTAAACTAAGTATAGTTAAAACAAAGGAGATTTTGGGTTTACTATCATTGAAAGTGATTCCTATTGAATTTCGAGTGCAAATTATGTTATTGGAAGTATCAATGGAGAATGTAGGAAAAAAGAAAATATATGAAAGAGTTGCCGGAATATTAATAGCCCACGCCTGTAGAGTTTCATACGAAGAAGGTTGTTTGGGATTTGTTTCACTGGTCCCGAAAACTATGTTACGAAAACATTACGCTGAAAAGTATGGACTTCTACCAATGGCCGATCATATGGCTTCAGATGGAAATAATTCCCGAAAATTAATCACTCACTATTTATTAAACGAAGAATGACAACTAAGAATAAGAAATCTGTTTATGAAGAACTTTCTAAGAAGTTTTCAGATGCTGAAATTGCAGAATCATTTGTCCTTCCACTTGATCTAACCCCTGAAGTAAAAGATAAGCAGGATAAGAACTTTATGGAATTGCGTTTGAAAAGGCTAAGTGAAATGACGGAAAAGGAGTATTTGCAAACTGAATTGATTCGATTGAGATTTCAAATAGAAAATTATATACATTCAAGCAAGTACGATGAAATAAAGAATTTTGGATACTTTCTGAATGAATATATTCACTCCATTAGAAAAACAAATACAGAATTTGCAAGGGATATTAGTTTACATACATCTACACTTAGCCGATTATTAAATAGCAAGGAGGAACCTAATAGTAAAATACTAATTAGATTGGAAATTCATTCCAATAATACTATTCCGGCTATACTTTGGTATCGAATTGTGAAAAAGCAAAAGGAGTTCGATTTAATGAATGATAAAAAAACCCGAGTTGAGGAGAAAAGGAAAGTGAGGAAGGCAATGTAATACCCCCACCCCATTCCATCCAAAAATACTATCTTACCCACCTGAAAGGGAAAATATAATTTTAAATGATTTTAAAGGAATTGAAACCAAAAAGGCATTGAATAAAGCCTTTTAAAAGTAAAACCCAACAGAACTGAAATTGAGGGTTTCAAGACGAATCTCATTGCTTTACTCGACAGGACCAATGACACCGAAAGCGAGGAGTTTCATAAAAACCTGGTTTCCGACTTTCTCAAGGATACTTACTATAAACAAAATCATTTTATCAATACGAAGGGGCGGAACGACCTTGTCATTCATAACGGACATATTGCCGGCAGCACCGTGGGTGTAATTCTCGAAGCCAAAAAGCCGACCAACAGGGCCGAAATGATTACTACCCGGAAACTGAACGTTAAGGCGTTTCAGGAACTGGTGCTTTACTATTTGCGGGAGCGGATTACGCATAAAAATCTTGAAGTAAAACATTTGGTGGCGACCAATATCAACGAATGGTTCATTTTTGACGCTACCCTATTCGACCGGCTTTTTGCCCAGAACAAGAACCTTGTAAAGCAATTCACTGACTTTGAAGGCGGGCGTTTGGCGGATACGAAAACTGATTTTTTCTACAAGCAAATTGCCGAGCCCTTTATTGATAGTATTACCGCGGAAATTGAATTTACTTATTTCAATATTCAGGATTATCAAAAGCCACTGCGCAATTCAGACAAAGCAGACGATAATACGTTGATTGCTTTATTCAAATTGTTGTCGCCTGAGCATCTTTTAAAACTTCCATTCACCAACGACAGCAATAGCCTAGACAAACGCTTTTACAGCGAGCTGTTACACATTATTGGGCTGACTGGAAACCAAGGAAGGAAGCAAGAAACTGATTGAACGGAATAAACCGGAAGAAAGAAACTCCGGATCAATCCTGGAGGATACCATTATTCAGTTGGATAGCCTGGATAAATTGAGTCGATTGGAACGCCCCAGCCAATTTGGAAGCACTCAACAGGAGAAACTCTTCAATGTTGCCCTTGAGCTTACCATCACCTGGATCAACCGTATTTTGTTTTTGAAGTTGTTGGAAGCACAGCTCATCACCTATCATAATTCGTCACGCAATAATGGTAAAGACGGTAAATCGTATTCTTTTCTCAATATTGATAAAATTAAGAGCTATGACGACCTGAACAGCTTGTTTTTTCAGGTCTTGGCTCGTAAGCACGATGAGCGGAACGAAGAAGTAAAAAAGATGTTTGAGAAAGTTCCATATCTCAATTCTTCACTTTTTGAGCCGACAGATATTGAGCAGGTTACTTTATTTATTAGCAACCTGAAAGACGATAAAACTATTCCGGTAATTTCTTCCACTGTTCTTAAAGACCAGCAAGGAAAAAAGAGAACCGGGAATTTAGGTACATTAGAATACTTGTTTGAGTTTTTGAACGCTTATGATTTCAGCAGCGAAGGTTCGGAAGAAATTCAGGAAGACAACAAGACCCTTATCAATGCCTCGGTATTGGGTTTGATTTTCGAGAAAATAAACGGCTATAAAGACGGTTCATTTTTCACTCCGGGTTTCATCACTATGTATATGTGCCGTGAAACCATTCGCAAAGCCGTGGTGCAGAAATTCAATGAAACCAATAAATGGAACTGTACCGGCATTGAAGAACTTTATGATAAAATTGACGACCGTAAGGAAGCCAATGCGATTGTAAATAGCATTAAAATTTGCGATCCGGCGGTTGGTTCAGGACACTTTTTGGTTTCGGCTCTCAATGAAATGATTGCAGTTAAAAATGACTTAAAAATCCTCCAGGACAGGGACGGAAAGCGTCTTAAGGAATACCAGGTGGAAGTGGTAAATGATGAATTGATTGTTACAGATGAAGAAGGAGAACTCTTTGAATACAACCCTACCATAAGTTCGACAGGCTCACTATTTAACTCCGAAAGCCAGCGCATTCAGGAAACGCTCTTCCACGAAAAGCAAACCCTGATTGAAAACTGCCTTTTTGGTGTGGACATAAATTCCAATTCGGTAAAAATTTGCCGGTTGCGTTTATGGATTGAGTTGTTGAAAAACGCGTATTACAAGAACGCCACGGAGCTGGAGACGCTTCCGAACATTGACATCAACATCAAATGCGGGAACTCATTGGTAAGCCGTTTTGCCATTGATGCCGACCTGAAACAAGCCTTGAAAAAAGCAAGTGGACGATGGACAGCTACCGGGTTGCCGTAGCTACTTATCGAAATGCCCAAAACAAAGAGCAGAAACGAGAAATGGAACGCCTGATTGCCGGCATTAAATCGGATTTCAGAAGTGAAATTTCATTGAACGACCCCAAAGTTAAAAAGCACCGCAAACTATCCGGCGACTTGTTTCAAATGACCAACCAGGGGCAACTTTTTGAAATGAGCAATAAGGAAAAAGCGGACTGGAACAAGAAAGTAAAGCAACTTGCTGATGAAACTAAAAAGTTAGAATCTGAGATTGAAGAAATAAAGGCAAACAAGATTTATGAAAACGCTTTTGAATGGCGCTTTGAATTTCCCGAAGTGCTGAATGATGATGGTGATTTTGTGGGGTTTGATGTGGTGATTGGGAATCCGCCGTATATAAGACAAGAAGAAGTAAAAGATTTAAGTAGTTACTTTCAAACTAAATTTAGGAGTTTTTCAGGTAAATCAGACATTTATGTTTTCTTCTATGAAAATAGCATAAATTTATTAAAACTAAATGGTGCCCTTAACTTCATTACATCAGGTAAATTCTTTGACGCAAGCTATGGCAAACCACTTATTAAATTTCTTCTTAACAGCACAGAAATAATCGAAATAATAAATTTCAACGACTTACCAGTTTTTGAAGGTGCAACTGCATATCCATTAATTTATTTTGCAATAAAGAAAAGTAAAGATGACTACCAATTCAATTATTACAGTCTTAATGAATTACCAACTATATCTCTAAAAGAAAAACTGAGTAATGTAGTTTTGTTAAGCACATCAAAGTCTATTTTTACGCAAAATGATTTCAAATTCGTTGATAATAGAATTTCCAAAATTATTGAAAAAGTAAAAATTAGTACAGTTCCATTCAAGGAATTTTGTGGCCTGCCAATTGTCGGTGTTAAGACAGGGTTTAATGAAGGTTTTATTACTGATTTGAAAGATGATAAAATGGTAAAACCTTATGTATTTGGAAGAGACATCAAAAAATATTGCCAGATTAAACCTACTAATAAAATAGTCTTTCCATATAGTGATGACTATTCCATTGCTAACCTAAATGAAAATCCAGAAATATCATCATTTCTTGAAACACATAAAATTAAGTTATCTCAAAGAGCTATTATCAAGGAAGGCTTAGTAAATAAAACAAAATGTTGGTATGAATATCAACAAGTAAACAAAACCGTTGATTACAATTCTGAATATATTGTCTACCCAAACGTTTCTTTGGGCAATAATTTCACTTTAACTAGAGGTTCAGTAATTGATATGACAGGTTTTTTGATTAAATCAAATAGTCGTTACTTATTAGCGATTTTAAACTCAAAACTAATTGCATTTTTGATGAATATTTGGAGCATTAGTCGCAGAGGAGGCTATTTAGAATACAAAGTGCAATACATTGAAAAATTCCAATTAAAAATATCTCAGAAAAGGAGCAAAAACCGTTCATTGAGTTAGTTGAGAAAGTTTTAGAGGGTCGCAGAATCGAGAATGACACAACAGATTTAGAAAACCAAATAGACCAATTGGTTTATCAGCTTTACGAATTGACGGAAGAGGAAATAAAAATTATAGAAAGCAACTAATAATGAGTATTGAATATTTAGCCGGGATTGGCAACGTTAAGCCCGGTTGTTGTTCCGGTTTTCCTTGCTAAAAATATCTTACTATTTGGCAATTCTCCAACATATCCCTTTTGCTGAACATAAACTGTTTCCCAATTTTCTGGAATAAGTTGTAGAAATTCTTCATCAGTAAAATCCAAAAAGTAATCACCATTCTTACAAATTTTCACTTTCTGTTTACTTTCTGGATGAACAACTTTAACAAATAATAATCCGCCAAACTTCACTCTACTTGAAGCATTTTTCAATAACTCTTGACGCACCGAAGGGCTCTTAATTAAGTGAAGAATATTTCCAATATTCACCAAATCAAATTTCTCAAAACAATTGAAAAAATAATGATCGAAAGAAGTACCATATTTCAATTCTATAAATTTACCACTATCAAACTCTTCTTTTGACAATCTAGGTTTAGTTCCTGCACTGATATTCTCATCTTTGATAATATCGAGATACAACTCATACTTGCAATTTACATTAATCTTCTGCTTAATTTCATATAGTCTCATTAACCTATATTTTTCCATCACAATACTTTCTAATTCAATTTCCACACCAACCACTCTACTAAATGGATAATAGTGATAGAGAAAAAATACTGCTGCATCATACCTGCAACCTAAATCCAAAGCCGACAAAGGGATTCCCTTATAAAAGCTCACAAGTCTATTATTGTCTATTAAATTATGAATAATTTCATGAACAGGTCTAACTATTTGTTTCTCCACGACATTATGAATTTTGAATATTGTCCTTAATTTCCTTCAATCTATCTTCTGCAATTTTTGCAAGATGAGGAGCTGTGTAGAGATATTCTAATATCGCTCTAACCAGAGCGTTTAATAAAGGAATTTCATTATTTGTTATCAAATCATCATGCGCTCCAATGTTCCCAAAAGTTCTAATTCCAGATGCTATATCATATAGTTTAGTTGGCAAAACATTCTTTTTAACAAGGTCATTTAACATCTCTACTAACTTTCCATTTTCTGCACCATGCTCTTTGCAAACCATCTCCAATAATTTCCTTATTGTAATAGCATAAATCCCAGAATCAATTTTCTTTACATTTTCTGCTACTACATACAGTTGTAAAATACTGTCACTTAGTCCAAGTGGTATATTATTTAAAGGAAGTGGGAAAATCACTTTTAAGTAAGATTCAGTCAAAGAATCAAGTATTTCTTCATCAATTCCATCATCTTCATAGCCTGACCAATAATGACTTCTGATATTGATTAATTTACATTTTGGACATTTATATATTTCAAATTTTTCACCTTCCTCATAACCTGGACCATAGTACTCATCTAGGATTTCAGTCTTAGGATTTTTATAGTCAATAACTACTCCTACAATCCTCATATGGGCAAGATTGCTGCAATGACCACAAGTTATAGGTACCAAAGATAAACCACCGTCTTTACTCATAATTCCAAATAATTTAGTTCCCACAAAGATATTGATGATTTAAATAAACTTTATATTGCCAATTAGGAATTATTCAGAAAATGTAAGTACCCCCCTATTCAAACAGTTTTGAAAAAGAGTCTTTCATAATTTTGCGGGCATCTCCTCAAGGCGCAGTAAAATCAAAATTCATCCCCGGCGTCAAAAACAAGAATGGAGTTTTGCTCCATGTTTCAATGGAGTTGCGGTGTTTTACTACAATGTAATAATACTTGCCCGGTAATAGTGAACCAAAATAGAAGGAACCGTTGCCCGTGGTGCTGATGATATCATTTACTACACCATGTGTTTGTAGGGATGCAGAATCCACCAATGAAACCGAAATGGAATCACAAACGAGGGGCAGGTTTACGGGATCCAGGACGGCGATCATACTATCGGTGGCAGGATTGTAGAAACCTTCAATGTAAACTTTGAGGTTGATGTTCTGCTGGCAATAGGTGACCAGGGTATTGATTGTAGTTCCGGAATTGCAACCATCCACGGCAACGGTGAAACTTCCTGTTGAATGAACGGTGATGGACGCTGTGGTAGCCCCTGTACTCCAGAGATAATTGCTGCCACCCGTTGCTGTGAGTATGACGGAATCTCCCTGACAAAATACAGTAGGTCCGCTCGCTGTTACTACGAAGCCCGTATAGTTCGTCGTGTCAATGCCAATACATCCGTTTGCATCCGTAACGGTTACTGTATACGCTCCATTGGTGACATTAGAGATCATTGGCGTGGTGGCTCCTGTGTTCCAGAGATAAGTATAGGGTGCTAAACCTCCATTGCCGGAAACCGTAATCGTATTGGGTCCGCCCGTGCAGGAAGTGAAGGGTGTGAATGTACTTGTGATTAATGTGAGCGGAATGACGTTCGCCGTTGCAATAGCAGTACATCCGTTGGCATCGGTGACAATTACCGTATATGTTCCTACAGCCAGATTGTTGATGGTCGGTGTTGTGGCCCCTGTATTCCATAAATACATATAGGGAGTCACTCCACCGCTCGGAACAACTGTGAGCGTACCATCATTAGAATTCTCGCATTGTACATTGGAGTTCGGTATCACGGCAAAGAGATCCGGAGGATTGAGAATAATCGCGAAGGCAGTATCTATACAACCCTGCGCATCCGTCACCGTCACGCTGTAATTACCGACCGGTTGATTGGTCTGGAAGGCTGCTGTGGATCCATTACTCCAGAGGAAGGTATAAGGTGAATTTCCCCCGGAAGCGGTGACCGACAATAAGCCTATTTGTGTTCCGCAATCAATATAAGTTCCAAAGGCATAGCCGATGAGTTCCTGAGGTTGCTGGACTTCCGCGGTAGTTACCCTGGTACATCCACGGCTATCCGTTACCGTTACCTGATAGATGCCGGCTTCCAATCCGTTGGCATCTGGATTGGCTGTCCCATCCGACCATAAATAAGTGTAGGGACCATTTCCGCCGCTGGCTTCCGCATGCACCGTGCCATTCGCATCACCATAACAATTGAGCAGACTTCCGGTAGTTAACACTACAATACTATCCGGTTCGTTCAGGGTAAAGGTGGCGGTCAACAAACACATATTGGTATCATAGACCTGCACGGTATAAACACCCGCGGAGAGACCACTTCGATCCTTGGTAGTGACGGAATCATTCCAGACATAATGATATCCTGGTATTCCTCCTGAAATATTAAGATTAATTATTCCGTCGGTGCTTCCATGACAACTCACATTATATCCGTTGTACATTGAAACAGTTGAATTCAACGTGATGGCAGATGGTTCGGTAAGCGTAATAAAATTTGAAGCGGAGCATCCTGTGGAATCGGTAATGGTTACCGTATAGGTTCCTGCAGTGAGATTTGTTGCGGATGAAGTCGTAGCACCCGTTGACCAAAGCCAGGACATCGCGCCTGTACCTCCTGAGAGCGACGAGGAAACACTTCCGGTACTATCATTCGCACAACTGATATTAAATCCTCCGGTATACAGAGAAGGTGTTAATTGAATAGTTAAAGGTTGTGGTCCAATTAAAATAATATCATCCATACCGGTACATCCGTTAACATCCTCCACTATGACCGAATAAGTTCCGGAGATTAATGAAGAAAGTGTTGAAGTGGTGCTTCCTGTACTCCATGAATAGGTATAGGGCGGGGTCCCGCCGGCAGACAGAGATAAGCTGCCATCATTACCTAAGAAACATGAAATGTTATACCCTCCGGTATATACCTGCGGGATTAATACAGGAGCAACGGGTGTTGGTTGGCCAATCGCAAATGTATCGGCATCTGTACATCCGTTGATATCTGCAACTGTAACAATATAGGAACCTGCAGCCAACGAAGAGATGATCGCATTCGCAGAGCCGGTGTTCCAGTTAAAACTATAAGGCTCGGTAGTTCCTGATCCGGAAGCCTGTAAGGAAGCATCATTTCCACCAAAGCATAATACAGGTGTCAACTGAGCGATATGCGCCTGCGGAAGCGGATTAACCTGTACAGCGATGACATTTGTAAAAACAGAACAACCGGTTAACGTATCATAAACGAGTGCAGAATAGTTTCCGGAAGAAGAAGCATTAAAACTATACCCTGTCACCTGAATAGTGGTGAGGTAATAATAAACAGGACTTCCGTTAAAATACCATTTAAATATAGTATGCGGTGAGCCGGTAGCGTTAATCCCTACATTATTGCCGAGGCAAACTGTGGTTGATCCGGATGCTGAAATGGAACCGGAAGGAAGAGCGTTGACGATGACATTCACAGGAGGAGAAACTGAAGAACATCCATTGACATCAGTTACAGTAACGGTAAAAGTGCCACTTGTATCAATACCGGTAAGACTTGCAGTGGTCGCACCATTGGACCATAAATAGGTGCCGGTAGGATGCGCGGTAAGATTCACCGATTCACCTGTACAAAGTGTTGTTGATCCCGAGGCTGTAATGCTTGCGGTGGGGTAAAAAGTCACCGGCGTTGGAACGGAAGTAGCAGTACATCCGAGATTATCGGTCGTGGTAACGGTATATAATCCGGCAGCAGATGCAATTACGGATTGCGTTGTCGCTCCTGTACTCCAAAGGTAGGATACCGCAGGACTTGATGATAAGAGCGTATTGGCATTGATGCATAAAGTAGTTCCACCATTCGCGGAAATAACAGGTACAGCAGGCACCTGGACAGCATAGGTGATACTATTTGTAAACTGTGTGCATCCTGTCAATGTGTCGATCGCAAGAGCTGAATACACTCCCGGTATTGTTGATGAGTAAGTATAGCCGTAAACGTTATAACTGAGATAGCAACTGCAGCTACCACTGTACACTGCATAGGTGATCGGTTGTCCGTTATAGAACCATTGGAATTTACTATGCGGTGAACCACTGGCATTGATAGTAAAGGCGCTTCCTGAACAAACCAGTGTCGGACCTGCAGCAGTGATCGTTCCTAACGGCAAATTATTAACGACGACATTCACATAAGCGGTGTCGCTGCATCCGGTTAATGTTTCGGTAACGATGACGTTTGCGGATGTAGTTGAAGTGATCAATACTTGTTGCGTTGTCGCTCCGTTCTGCCAATCGTACCTCACACCGGTGTCCGGATGAGCAGTCAGTGTTAGTGTATCTCCATAACATAAAGTGGTAGGTCCGTTAGCGGAAATACTTGCAGATGGATGAACATCAACTGTAACCGGCAGGGACCATGATTTGCACCCGAATTCATTGATCACCGTATCGACAAGTACTGCGGATTGTGTTACAACTATAGCACTAGTGGTGCTGCCATTACTCCAAAGATGTTGAATTCCGGGTGTGGATTGCAGTGTAACACTTCCGCCATTGCAGAAGGAAAGTGGTCCGTTAGGAGAAATGACAGGTACTGTCGGATTTGGATTTACAGTTAAACTCACCACTGAAGAAGTAGCAAAACATCCGTTAGAATCCTGGATGGAAACCGTATAATTCCCGCTTATAAGAGGTTGTATCGTCTGCGTTGTCTCTCCGTTAGACCATGAATACTGGCTGGAGCTATTGGCTATAAGTGTAGATGGCTCATCATGGCAATACACCAATGGACCTGCTACCTGTAACGTCGCTTGTGCAGAATCGAAGCGTAAGGTGGATACAGTTGTGGAATTGGTGCAGCCATTGGAACCGGTAACCGTAATGACGTATTGTCCTGTAGTATCAGTTGTGAAAGAAGGAATAGTCAAACCATTGCTCCAGGAAATATTATTAATAATATCAGAAGAGAGCGTCACGTTGCTGCCGGGACAAAATGACAAGGGACCATTTGCTGATATCACCGGAGCAGCCGGAGGGGTTAATGCATTAATGGTGATTGAAGTAGTATCCGTACAGCCGAATGCATCGGTCACGGTAACGGTATATGTTCCACCTGAGGTAATCAGTTGTTTTGCAGTGCTGGAACCGGCAGACCATTGATAGGAATTAAATCCGGAAGAAGCCACGAGGCTATCCACTGTACTCTGGCAATAAGTGCTGCTTGCGGAGATGGTCACTTCCGGATCATGAACAATAACATTAATCGGAAGAGACGCATTCGGACAATTGGTGGTATCCGTCACCACCACAGTATAGGCACCGGAAATTGTGGCAAGGAAGGATGAACTATTGCCCACCACAATATTATCTCTTAACCATGTGTAAGAATTGAAGCCCGAATTTGCTGTGAGCGTAACACTTCCACCCATACAGAATTCCAACGGACCCGATACACTAACGACCGGCATAGGAGTCGATGAGCAGGGAGACATTAGCACCGTAGTGGTGAAATAATTTCCCCAATTATTGTCCATGCCTTTTATTCTGACATTTATCGTATGCAGTCCGGGGCTCAGAGGGCCGCTCAGCAGGAACGATTGCATTTCTTCAAGCGCCTGATTAAAATTTCCATTTAAGCCAATGATGATGGCAGGTGGATTATTGTCGATCCTCACCTCCCCTTCCGTGACTTTGATACTTCTGGAAGAAACCGGTGTTTCAATAACCATTGTGGTTTTAAAATTACGACTCCAGTTCCCTGCAATATCTCTGTAACGGACGTTCAGTGTATGTATGCCGGAAGGTGGAACATTTACTCCACTCGCCAAAGCTTCTTCAATGGCATCGGAGTAATTGCCATCAAAGGCCAATAAATTAACTGCAGAAAGACTATCATTATCCCAAAACAATTGCGCTAATGTAATTTGTATATTTCTGTACGAGAGCGGATTTTCGACACTGATAGCCGTTTTAAAAACCGGTCCCCAGCCATTCGCAGAATCACGAACCTGGACATTGATGATATGCATTCCAAGCGAAGATGCAATAAGGGTTTGCATTGCATTTTCGATGGCATCGTTGAAGTTACCATCGACAGCAATAAAATTTCCAATCGCAGGAGGATTATCATTATCCAGCCACACTCTTCCTTCGGTAATCTTTTGCGAAGCGGTATTCGTCAAAACCTCATCGAACTTCACCACTGTTGAAAATGCAGGACCATAATTACCGTTCCCCGCTGCATCGAGCAATTGCACATTTAATTTATGCAAACCTCCATTCCCAAATGAAGGAATAGCCGTTGAATTGATGAAATCATTAAAGGCATTTCCTGCATTTCCATTGAAGATCACAAGTCCTGAAGAAGCACCGGGATTATTATCCCAGTAAATACGACCGATAGCCGCAGAAATTATTCTTTGATTTATCAGTTCCTGCTCGAAATTTACCATGGTAGAGTAAGAAGCACCATAATTACCATCCACACCCATGACCTGCACACTCAACTTATGCAGACCCGGCGTTGAAAAGGTATAGAGAGAAGAGGAGTTAATAAAAGTATTCAGCGCATTGGAGGCGTTACCATTAAAAATGATGAGCGGTTGTGCAATAGCCGTATTATTATCCCAATAGGCCCGGGCGATGATGCAACCAATATTCCTTGCAGTGAGCGCATTTTCGACAATAAGCGTAGTTTTAAAAACAGGTCCCCAGTTACTCAGTGAGTCCCTTAACCGGACATTTACCGTATGCAGGCCGGGAGATAAAGAAGACGACAAGGAATGCACCGCGGCGCGAAATGAACTGTCTATACCCGGGTTAAAGGTGAGCGCAACGCCATTCCCAAAACCGGGGTCGGTATCGAAAAACAATTCCGCACCCGTCAGCTTCCCACGTCCGCTTTGAGAAAAAGCAGACATGACAACGAACAGCAATAAAGCAATTATGCTTACACTACGTTTCATACCATCTTATCATTTGATGTATGAAAGATCATTTATCGAAACCTATAGCCTTCACATGAATTGTCCCGTTCACCAACACCCTGCGGGGAGCGGTAACCAGAATCACTCTTGCCCAGTCATTCGAAGTTATAGGAAAGAAATTATTCAAAGTAAACGACCCTCCGTAGCAACCTACATCATTCCGGGTAAGGTCAATATCCGCATATGCTGAATCGGTGGTACCACCGTTAATGGTATTGGACAGAGGATTTGTATTAAGCCCTTCAGCATTCAGCGTTACGTTCGTAGCGGTGATATTTGTACCATCATTGGTAAAACCAAGCAATGAAGCACTGGTAAAATAATTGTAATGAACGGACACATTTCCAGTTGTAACATAAACAGCATAGGATGCACTGCTCGCGATGAGATTATTTAATATTTCTGTATAACTGCTTGCAGCTCCGGTAAAATAAATTCCGTAAGATAATGCAGTTGAAGCCTTATAAACGGTATTATTATTTATCATATTTATACCCGCCGTTGAATTCTTTGAAGTAGCAATAAAAATACCGGTTCCATACCCGTTAAGATAATAAGTCAATGAAATGAAATTATTCTGAATAGCGAAAAATGTGAAGTAGAATTCCAGTAAATGCCGCTGTAGTTACTAGCGGTGTAGCCAATCACTTTATTGCCTATTACCAGAACAGTATCTAAAGGGTTATTGACAGAAGCATCACTGTTAATAGTTACGGCTGATCTAATAATATTTCCAATCGCTTTTCCAAATCTGAAAGTCAGTCCGGCCTGGACATGAGAACTCGCTACAGTTAAATCATAATTATCATGATTGATGGAAATTAATCCATCGGAAAGTGAATCATTTAGCAGATTAATCGTACTTCTGGAACCTGTTGGTGATGCTATGGTTGAAAAAATACTCCCTGTAAGAAGTTTCATCCCGATAATGGTAACATTTATACCGGCAGAGGAAGGCGTAATATTGATTACAGGAGCATCCACCGCATAATAAGCACCTTCATTGGCAGATAGAATCTGAATACTCTTTGTTATCCGGATATTGGTATCCGAATAGGCTCCGCCTCCCGCCTGAGGGTAGACGATAATTCTATCATTCGGAGCAGCAGCTGCAAGTGCCGCATTGATGCTGGCGTAGGCTCCACCGGCTCCACCGGCCGCCACAACGAGGTCTGTTGCTTTAATCATACTTGGGAAGGCAAGTGTCAGAATAAAAGCAGACAGGCAATACTTTAATGTTTTCATTTCAGGAGGAGAATTTTTAACAGATTTTCAGAGTTGAGCAAGCTAAAAAATATTATCTTATTTGAAATACATTTATTGGCGAATGTTTAGATTTCTTACGGCAATAGTAGAAATGACATTGCCAAGGCATTAGGGTAAGGGCATACCGTTATAAAGGGAGATAAAATTTTCGAATGTTCAAAAAGGAGGAAAACAATTGTGCAGACAACTATAAAAAGCATAAAACAAAGGAAGTTTTTAATTTTTTTCAGACCTACACCCAACTCGATAACAAAGCTGTTGATCTCCTCAAATTCTTAAATGAGTTCTAAAAATCTCATCGCGAAGTTTGGGTTGAACGTCCACTTCTTTTGCGAATTTTTTCCATTGCATAACGGTTTCGCAAATTTCATCAATGATGGCTGCAGCCTGTTTGCATTTGATGGATGCACCTATCAGGAGTAAATCTTTTCGATTAATATCTTTTCGTTTTCCATTAATGCTCAAAGCTTGTTGACTCACCCAATCACTTCCGGGACGATAGGCGTGACATATATCATACGCGGGTGCAAGGCTCCATTTCCCGGACTTTTTTAAGAGAAAGGAAAAATTCTTGGTATGGTCGTCGCAATTTCGGGCAATGACATTAAATACCATTCTTCTGAACATTTGTTCCGCATCCGGATAGTTTAGTTTCAATTCACGCATAGTTTGAAAAAGTTGCTCATAACTGAAACTGTTGACCAGATTAAAATCAAAATGCTTTAACGCATAAAAGGTTTGCACATGATGTTTGGTATCAGATCCTTCTCTGTCAAATCGCTTGGTGATAAAATGAGCACGACCGTTTTCTTCCAATAGTCGGGATGGCATCATGTTTATTCCACTAGCTATTGCCATATTGTAATACGCCATTTCCACGCGTCCATACCCTTTACTGGCTCCCAGTTGCACATCACTCACTCCATCAAGTTTTATCAGCCAATGTTCGAATCCTTTTGGGGCATTTGTCTGCCCTGATTTTACTTCTCCGGTTTTTTCATTCCAGGCTATAACTGCTTTTGGACGTGCACCCCCGGCAGAGGTACCTATTTTTAAGATGTCAAGTATTGCTTGTTCATCACTTTTATGCCAATTGGTTTTGAATGCTTGACGTTTCCCCAACATTTTTTGAGCAACATCCACCAGATGATCTATCTCTAAGGAAAAGGTCCTCTTGCTTTCATTTAGAATAGTAGGTTCAAATTCCAAAGCACCCATACCCCGCCTACCAATAAAGCAGAGCATTTCCACAGGATTCATACTTTCCGGTAATCGACCATGTTGTGCCAGCCACATATTGATCAGTTGATTTCCATATTTATCGGGCAAGACATCGGCTAACATTCCCGGGAGTCCTCTGAAGGAATTATTAGCAGCGTTTTTGTCTGCCCTGAGTTCAGGAAAAGCAAATTGATTTGTGGAAAATCCAATAGGCATTTTCATTGGTGCCAAATCCCAGCCAAATTGTTTGAACGAAGGATGATATTCAAATGTGGCATAGCCTTTCGCCTCATTCCAGGCTACAGCACCCACTTCTTTATCCCATATTTTAACTGATGCTACATTCATGGTTTACCATTCTGATTCGTTCTCATTTTCTTCCTTCCTGCCACTGGCCCGTTTGCGTTTTTCTTTTTCCAATTTTGCCAAAGCAAGTGGGCTTATATTTTCCTCTACAAGAAACGCATTCATGAATTGCAGTTGATCCAATACCCTTAACACCTGTATTAATGTAGCAAGGGTAACCGTCTCCCCTCTTTCCAACAAACTTAGCGTTGAACGACTGATACCGGCGGCTGCAGCCAGATGATCTTGCGTTTTATTCTGCTCCAGACGATGATACTTTACAAAAACGCCAATTCGTTCCGCTAAAGCTTTATCGCTCATTGCAACCCAATTACTGAGTGATTTATCAGTCATAAAGTACTTATTATGCCGTTAGTGAATGATATATCATGCAAATATAGGGTAAATAATCCTGAAGAAGCAAGATTTTCTCCTGAATTGTACCTGCATTTACGGGTGAAATTATATGTTAACTGAATTCATTCGGTTAAGTTAATGGTTTTCTAATTTAACCGTACTAAGAACAGGCATAAAGGAAATTAGAGTGATTGAAACACCTACCAGAGCAGTAACGATTCCAAACTTAAACCTACCTATGCTGAAGCTTCGGCAGGCAGGCGCTGCGTTCGCGGCGGGTTCGCGGCGTTCGCTGCGTTTAAAGAGAAGATTTAATTATCAGAATATCCTTTTATTCAAAACTAAGATTATTAATGGTTGAAAAATAAAGTCGAATTTCCGGGAAAAAGCGATTTTATTCATCTTCAAAAGCTGCTTAATGTTCTCTGCCGAACCTTCTGTGCAGCCTTCGTTTTCGTGCATGCCGACCGAAGCTCTAACTTAGTTGGAGTTAAAAGCCGTAAACATTATGTCCCTATCAATCTAAATCCATTAGAAATTTGAAAACACCGCACTAAAACGTACAAGTCAGGAATGATATCGCATGCAATTATTAAGTAAAAATATAGGGAAATGAAGATTTTCTTTACAATAACTATAAGTACATCAAATTAAACTAAGAATGATAGCACACCTTCTACCACATCCTCCTCAATAGCATTGAATTCTTGTAATTCACCTTCAGCATCAGTGAAACACTTTGTGTTAATTTCACCCCTCAATATTCGTATCACTCTTAATATACAGCGGTCGGTTTCTCACGTTCGCGCTCAAACGACTGATGTATTCGCCGATGATACCGATGGTGATCAGTTGCACGCCACCGATGAACAGTACGGCGAGAATCAATGAGGTCCAACCCGGAACGTAATCCTTGGCAATGAAGCGGGCGTAGAGGGCGTAAAGAATGACAAGGAAGGTGATTCCGGAAACGACAAAGCCGGCGATGGTAGCGAACTTGAGTGGAAGATTTGAAAAAGAGGTAATGCCATCGAGGGCGAAGCGAATCATTTTTTTATACGTGTATCCTGTCTCACCTGCATGGCGTTCATCTCTGTCGTATTCCACATAGGTCTGTTTGAATCCAATCCAGGAAATTTGTCCGCGAAGGAATTTCTGTTGCTCGGGCATCTCGCGCAAGACATCTACAATCACTTTATCCATGATGCGGAAGTCGCCGGTGTCTACAGGAATATCGATAGAGGTAATGCCGGCCAATATCCGGTAAAACATCTTTGCCGTAAACTTCTTTAAAAGGCTCTCTCCCGCTCTTCTTCTCCTGCGGGCATAAACGACCTGGAAACCATCTTTCATCTTCGCATACATCTCCGGAATCAATTCAGGAGGATCCTGCAAATCGGCATCGATGATGACTACAGCATTTCCTTTAACGTGGTCTATACCGGCAGTCACCGCGATCTGGTGTCCGAAGTTCCGGCTGAAATTGATGTATTTTACGCTCTTGTCTTTCGCTGCAAGTTCCTTGATTAAGGAAAGTGAATTGTCCCTGCTCCCGTCGTTAATAAAAACAAATTCATGAGAGACTTTCATCCCTTCTGCCACAGCTTTTAATCGCAGATAGAGCTTATTGATATTCTCCTGTTCGTTATAAATTGGAACTATGATGGAAAGATCTGTTGTCATTTTATTTATTTTATCCTCGTTCGTGCAGGACTATTTTATTCAACCGTACCGGGTGCATTGAGATGAACATCCACAGCTTGCTCTTTTCGAATTTCAGTCAATATATAATCGCCCTCCCTATGAATTTCCCTTCCCAATTGATTTGTAAAAGTACATTCCTTCCTATTATCGAGGCGATAATCTAGTTTTTCCCCTTTTACGGGAAAATAGGGCCTACGGTTATAGCCCATTTTACCGGCTTCCAGCGGACTCATATTAACAAGGGTATCGTATTTAAATTCGAAGATGCGTTGGAAATTATTTGCCCAGGGAATGAGGAAATAGGGTTCATGTATTACGGATTTATGTGCAATCAGCAATGACCGTTTGGCATCACAGAGAAAAGAAAGATTACCCGGACTCACAAGAAAAACAGCATCCACGGGTGTGTTGAGGGCGATCCATTCGTGCATCTTCTGGATATCACTCTTTTGGTAGTTTCCGATCCGGTATTTGCTTTTAAAGAAGGGATGCGGAATAAGCGCAGATTGAAAGATAATAAAAGTAACTATCACTACTAATGGAATGGCGGACAGGCAAGCGACTCTCAATAACCTTTTCTCGTCCAGCACAAGACAAATCACTTTTTTCACAGCTATTGAAATCTGAATGGAATAACATAATGTCAGCCAAATGGTCGCTTTAAACCATTGCGTCTTCCCTACTCCCATGTACCCTGCTTTTTCCAGCAAAAGGTAGTAGGCAATCATCCCTGCCACAACAATGGCCGTCAATTTCAAAACGAATTTACCATTCTTCACTTTAAAGAGATACATCGAAAGAAATGAAGCGGCGGCAAGAAGTGTAAATTTCAGATATTCCATCTTTGGAAAATAAGATGGGAGATAATGATTCGGATTTCTGATTTTATACAGAGCGATGTAATAGGCCGACTTATCAAATTGCTGATCCATGATAAACTGTCGGTAAAGAATGGGGCCGAGCATTGGGAGAGAAACTAAAATGAAAACAGAGAAATAACCCGCTACGGTTGGAATGGATTTGCGGTTATGAAAAACCAGCATAGAACAAAGTAATATCGCCACAATCAATGCGGCTAAAATCTGAAACAATCCGCCGAGCCCGATACATACGGCCATCCATAAATACTTTTCTTTAAAGTAATAGACAAAAGCCAGCGCACAAAACATCACCGCAAGAGTAGAGCCTATCAGTTCATTGTCCTGAAAGCTATTATCTCCAATACACATCGTATTAAAAAACAAAAGCAATAGTACCGGGGCGATAAATGCTGTGAGCTTACTGTTATCAAAGTACATTGAAATTTTGCTCACCGACCAGGCGGAAACGATTAGGGCAGTCATCGTTAGCAGGAAACAAGCCGTTTCCACACCAGTGAGCAAGGACACACCATACACCAGCCATTTATAATAAAAGCGAACACTAAATGTCAATTCATTGGGAACCATGAAATAATCATTCGGATAGAGTGAAGGATTAAAAAGGTTATACACCTGCGGTAAATGTTCCTCCTGATCACCATAGTTAAAGGAATAGCCATTCATGCCAATGAACAGTACGGAGGCTACCAATGCAAAAACCAATGGATTTTATCATTATCCATCCACGTTGATCCCTTTAAATTATTCATATATATTTTCCGGGAACGATTTAAAAGTGTAGGAAGAAATACAGGTGAATCAAACCGCTCTTATCCCATAAATTATTAGAAAGTTGTCCGGCAGGATTTCCCATTCGCGGATTTAAAGACATACTTCTATAGGAGAAATTATTCATTGCTATTGTAGCTGGCAAAATTATATTTTTTCACCAATTAAAGGCAAGTTAAGCAATTATAAACTATCACAGAATAAACAGATCAATTTATTGAAATACAAATAGTTCTGTGATACATGGCGAAGGTAGTGTAGAGGTGCACGAAAATGATCATTGAACGAATTAAAAGTGTAATTCCTTTTACAATGCCCTAACATTTACAAGCTATTCTTTCTACTCATTGCAATACTTCATATGCACCATAACCCAATATTAAGGTGCCGATGATGGTAAAGCCATACATAAAGATATCAAAATTATGGTCCGCATGAAAGAGGAAAACAGTCATTATAAAGCCTGTCAGCAAAATTATACCACCCGCTATCATGAGGGTCACTCCCCTGCCCTTTCGTTTTTTGTAGATAACTAATTTTAATTTGCAGAGAGCTTCCGTTAGAAATGTATCCTGCAGACCTTCTTTTCTAAGTATTGTTTGTATCTTATCCGATGAATATCCTTCTTTGTGAAGTTGAAATACTCTATTATAAATTTCTTTTGATTCTTCTAGCATAATTTTCTATGAATATTTGGATCACATAAAAAATGACAAATATTACCTGGCAAGTATTAATTGATTCTTTATGTGATCCATAATTTATTTACATCTAATTTTTTATCACCTTCTCCTTATAAATTCGGTCGCCACAATTAAATGTGACGAAGTACACTCCGGAACTCCAATCACCGGAAATGACCTCAAAGGGCATTACTACATTACTCCTTTGATAAACAATCTTACCGGACAAATCAGTTATTACAAGTTGCCCTTCCCTTTCTTCATCCAGTCTTAAATAGAAGAATTGATCCGCAGGATTAGGATAAATATTTAACTCTCCTTTCTTACTATAATTGGTACTTGCTTGCAAAGATCTATTTGAATAAGTTTCATCAACGACCGGCAATGCAGTAGAATACTTCGTAGTAGTCCAAATTATTGAAGGAGAAGCATATCGAGTTCCTGATACATACAAGGATTGGCTACCTGCATGATAAGTTGCGTGTTCGGCTGTCCAACCTGCATGAATAGGAAATCCCGCATGTAATTTACTAGACCAAATTAAGTTACCGGAAGAATTATATTTCAAAACCAGATGAAAAACATTCGATCCATTGAAATAACCATCATCAGTACTACCCATTAGAAATATTTCTTCGGAGGGACTAACTAACATTGAAGACAATCTATCATTATCTTCAATTCCAGTTGCAATACCATCAAATGTTCTATTCCAAAGTACATTTCCGTTGGATGGATCAAGTTTTCTGACTTGTAAGTCAACATTATTAGAGGCAATACTTCCAATAGCTCCACAAATGTATAGTGCACCTAAATTATAATATTCCAAACCACGTGGATAAAAACTTTTATTCGAAGCAGTCATACGTTTTATCCATTTCCTTGATCCATCAATTGCATCATAGCGTAATACTATCCATTCGTTGTATCCTCCCAAAGATGTTTGACCTACCCCGGCTACGAATACATCGCCATTACTAGGATCAAAAGTTACATAATGTCCCAAATCATCTAATGCTTGATTTGTTTTAATATCATAAGTTTTTTGCCATAGAAGGACACCATTCCCCCAGTATTTTAAAACGGATATTTGTGAACCTTTTGCCAAACTATTCTTTGTACCAACTATGTTACATACTCCATTTGCTTCAACGGCTATTTCGGAAGGTTCGTCAGAGTAATTTCCGGGCGAAGAATTGTATTTGGAAAAAATAAAATTCAGATTTTGGTCCAGCTTGATAAAAACGAAATCTCTACCGGTTGCCGGTCTTTCAGCCCATCCAATAACATATACATTACCCGATTGATCCAATCCCATATCAATCGGCATCTCTTCGATACCGGGATCAGAATTAAATGAAAATTGATTTACCAAATTGAGATTAGAGTCTAATTTAATAACGCCAATATTACCTTCAGTAACTCCAGGTGTAGTATAGTATTGAGCAGCAACTAATACATAAATAAAATCATTCAATACTTTTATTTTAACGCCTTCATCACGTAATGAATCGTTGTAGAAATCGAGATAGTATTCATTTAATAATGAACCATCCGTAGAATACTTAATAATCGTTACGTCGTGATTCCAAATGCCATTTCTATAAAATTTCCCCACAGATACAACTGAACCACTTGAAAGGTTACCGATATCATTTCCTTGATTTGGGCCATTCAATACACTCGGATTTTTTGAAGCTCCCCATTTATAATCAGGACCCTGACTCTTTGACTAAAAGAATTGACAATACAACCAAATACCAATAGAATGGAAAGAATAATTTTCAAATAATTACTACAAATGTTTTTCATAAGGTTTAGTTTTAAATTAGGTTAGAAAGCTACTTATTTGCAAAAAAGCAAAGGCATAAGCTATTTGAAAAATGCAAAAAAATCATTTGAAAGTACAAACCAATGAGTCAAAACTACATCCCCAGCGTATAAAACTCCGGCTTTTCGATATCATGCACTCGAATCACACCTACGGAAGCCAGGTTGACCAATATCTTTTGAGCCCGCCATCGGCTGATGTTGACCATATTTGAAAACTCCTTCAAGGTAATGCGTGGATGGGCCTGGAGATAGTCCATGAGTGCCTTCTCTTTACTCGTGTATTTTATGATGGAAGGCCGCGAGGAATGCTTTCTTTTCAGAACTTCTACCAACACTTTACTTGCCAGGAGCGATTGATCCTTTTCCCTTACATACACCCATTTTTTTCCCTCTTCATCCGTAGCATAATAGGGCTTATCCCTTCCTTCCGGAACAATGACTTCCAGAATCATTTTCCCGCGCAGGTTCCATTCGTGGATGATGAGCTCGATGGGCGGTGTGCAGAAGAATTCAGCCGCTTTCTCCAGCATGAATTTTTCCTCTTCGGTTTTTATGCCACTAATGGTTCCGTCATCATTTACTCCTACCAGCAAAGTCCCACCATGAAGATTAGCAAAGGAAACGATAGATTTAGCAATACGATGCACATTACTGATTTCCTTTTTGAAATCCAGCATGGCACCTTCGCCCTGATCAATCAAATTCTGAATTCTTTTCATGGCATTTAACTACCTCATATGAGCTGCTAAAAGTAAAAATTTAAACCGGAGATAATTACCGGGCAATGATCGTGTCGTAAGCTACTGAATAGGTAGCAAACAACCCTCTTCCGCCATTGATATTCGATTTCACGTTGGAAGGAACGGCAAAAGGACTACCATTATTGGCCAATTGATTTTCTGCGTCTCTCCAGAACTCATAGGTTCCACGGTCGATGGAACAGAATTTTACTACGATGGTGTCTCCCTTTTTATAAAATCCGGCCTCTTCATTTTTATCTTCCTCTGCATCCGAGTTTTGAACTGTACCTCTGTTATAGGCAAAATCAAAACTTTGTCCGTTGATGAATTTATCTTCAAATACAGAGCCGAAGGGCGTATAATACAAATCATCTTTATTCAGTCGCTTGGCAAACCATCGGTAATAGTTTCCCAAAGTATCCGGATCAGAAAGTTTTGCCCATGCAAAGCCCAGACTATCGAGGTTGTCCTGCACCTTAAACCAAACACTGTCCAATGCCACCGGCTCATGTAAAACTGCCGATGAACTGACTTGTCTGCCATCTGCAGTAATAATGTTCAAGGTATAGTGGGTACCCGGAATTCCAATCATAGTGGGCAGAAACGTGAGGCTATCCAGAGCGACATAAAATCCACCGACGGAAACTCCATTCAATGAGGTGTCTATTTCTGTCAACTGAATAGTATCCGTTCCGTTGCTGATGGTAACAATAGCTCCACGAATGGGTAAATTATTAATGCTGTTCTGCCCGATAGGATTAAAATAAGCTTCACTCTTGCTGAGAATCACGTAGGGAGGCAATCCAATTTCCACATAGCCATCCACTACTACTTTGGACTCTGTTTCGGGGAGATCCAGAGAGATATCTTTCTCACAACTGCTGATCAGCAGGCAGGTTCCGATGAAGAAGAATATTTTTTTCATAGATCAGAATTTAAAATTATAAGTAACGGAAGGGATAATACTGAATAAGGAGACCTGCTTGGCTTGCACTCTCTGATTGCCGTCCTGGCTGTTTCCCTGCACATCGAAATAAATGAAATAAGGATTTTGTCGACCATACATATTGTAAACGGCAAATACCCACTCACTCTTGAATTTCTTCACTTTCTGGCTGCGTAATGTTGCGGAGAAATCGAGGCGGTGATAGGCTTTCTGACGGAAGTCATTGCGGTTATCATAGCCGCTTAGGATGTAGAAATTATTATTCACGTCGAGCCCACCACTTCCATTCACGGAAACCGGAGGTCCGGCCGACATGAAATACCTTTCCGTAGGTAGCGTCAGGGCATCACCGGTAGCATAGACCCAGGTCATTCCGAACAACCATTTTTTGGAACGTTCATAGGTCAAAACAACGGACACATCATGACGGCGATCGTATTTAGCAGGAAAATCTCTTCCGAAATTCAGGTCCGGAAAATTACGCTCTGTCCAGGCTAAGGTATAGCCCACCCATCCACTAAAATTCCCCTTCGACTTCTTCACAAAAAACTCGGCACCATAACTCCATCCCTCTCCGAAAACAAAATTATTATCAGGATTATTTCTGACATCCTGATCGGGCGTCGCGCCTTCGCGGTAATCGATCTGATTCTTCATTTCCTTGTAATACACCTCTACGGAAGTCTCAAACAAATTATCCTTAAAATTCCTGAAATATCCCAATGCATACTGAACTCCATACTGAGGTTTCACTCTGTCAGTACTCGGCACCCAAACATCTGTCGGCAGACTTACAGAACCAAAAGAAGCGATATGGATGTACTGATAATTCTGAGTATAGGAAGCTTTGATGGAGGAAAACTTATTCAATTCATAACGTACACTTACTCGCGGTTCGAGGTTATAGTAATCCTTCACTTTTTTTCCTGCAGCATAGTCGATGGTATCAATAAAACGGCCTTCAAAAGAAGGATCTTCCACGTAGCGGGAGAAGGGACCGATGTGTGCAAAGTAAGTCATCCGCAGTCCCCCATTCACTCTGAGTTTCTCCGTGATATCCCATTCGTCATTCACATATAAAGCGGCGTCGTGCGCATAGAAACGGGTGATATCTCCCAGATCAAAAACCACATCACCCGAGCGGGCATAGGCATTGGTAGGTGTAAAGCGATGATAAATATAATTCCCGCCGAACTTCACGTTATGGAGAATATTCGGAAACCAGTTGAGATCCATTTTCACATTATAATCACGTATTCCCGAGAAAATCCTGAAATCAAACTGCTGTTGCTTCGCACCGAACTCGAATTTATAATCGCTAAAAATGAGCGAGGTATTCATAAACATTTTATCATTGAAAAGGTGATTCCAGCGGAGGGAAGTCGTGGCATTTCCCCAGGGGATACGCACGGCAAATCCGGTTTCTCTGCTCTTGAAGTTGAAAACATCTCTGCCGAAATAACCACTCATAAACAGTCGATCTTTAGATGATAACTGATAGTTCAACTTGGCATTGAGATCAAAAAAAGTAATAAGAGTTACCGGCGATGTTCGACTCAGGACCGATAAAAGGTTCCCGTAAAAAGAGATCAATAAACGTACGACGTCCACTCACAATAAAGGAACCTTTATCCTTCACAATAGGCCCTTCAAACGTGAAACGTGAGGCTATATATCCAATACCACCTTCTGCATGGTACTCCTTCATATTACCATCCTTCATCGAGATATCCAGCACCGATGCCAGTCGACCGCCATACTGGGCAGGCATTCCACCTTTTGTAAGTGTAATATTTTTCACCGCATCCGGATTAAAAACCGAGAAAAATCCGAAGAGATGGGATGCATTATATACCACACCTTCATCCAATAATACCAGATTTTGATCAGGTCCACCGCCACGCACATAAAATCCCGAGTTCCCCTCCCCTGCATCCTGCACACCGGGTAACAACTGAATCGCTTTTAAAATATCCACCTCTCCCAGTAATGCCGGCAAACTTTTTATCTTTTCAATCTCCAGCTCCACCCGCCCCATATCCGTACTCTTGATATTACGGTCAATGCGTTCACCTGTGATCACCACCTCTTGTTTTTCATACACTTTAGGAGCCAGTTCAATCGTGAGGGAGACATTCTTTTTCAGATCAATTTCTATCTGTTTTTCCTGATAGCCTACAAAATTGATAAGCAGTAAATATTTTGCTTGATTTACTGTCAAAGAGAAAAAACCATAGGCATTTGCATTAGCCCCTTTTTCCAGTTCCTTCACATAAATGGCTGCACCGGTAAGTGCTTCCCCGGTAAGGGAGTCCTTCACGTAACCACTTATAGTTGCTTTATTATCAACATTTTCCTGAGAGAAAGAAGAAGAAAAAACCAGGCAAGGAAGTAGGAGGAGCAGGAAATACTTTTTCATAAGGCTGCAAAACTAAGGAGAAAAACCTCTTTGAAAGCAAAGGAGCACTCTCTGGTGACAATATAATAACCTGAAACAGAAGAAATAGTAAATGAATCAGCAGAGACTGAGATTAAATTTGTGAAAGGTCGATTATACATATACTTTTGCAGTCTCAAATTTTCTTTCTCATAAACCTATCAGACGAACAACCAACCTGTTCTATTTGTTTCCGGGAAAGAAAATAATAGTAATAGATATCCACTCGGGGTGTAGCGTAGCCCGGTATCGCGCCAGCATGGGGTGCTGGAGGTCGTCAGTTCAAATCTGGCCACCCCGACTTAATTTAAACAGGTATTCTTTTAATTGCCCTGTTAGAAAATGAAATTATTTTATCCCACAAGGGGTTTTAAACTATTTTAAACATCATCATTAACTTAAAACAAGGTATTCGATTTCCACCGACTATCTTTGCAAACTAAATCCATTCCCCATTATGCAGGAAGAGCTATCAGTTATTTTAACAGTTGACGGTCTTATTTCATTACTAACTCTTGTGATTATGGAGATCGTGTTGGGTATTGATAACATTATTTTCATCTCTATCCTTGCAGGGAAGCTTCCTTATCAACAACAAGCTAAGGCACGCAGAATTGGACTAAGCCTCGCCTTGATCATACGGATTGCCTTATTGTTCAGTATCAGTTGGATTGTCAGCTTGAAAGAGCCATTCATCACAATTATGGACCATGGATTTAGTGGCAGGGATATGGTTTTACTTTTTGGCGGACTCTTTTTGATGGCCAAGAGCACCTCTGAGATACACGGTAAAATCAGCAAGGAAGAACATTTATCTACGCCCGGCATGAAAAAGCTTACTCTTAACATGGCGATTGCTCAGATTATCGGATTGGATATCGTGTTTTCATTTGATTCCATTTTAACAGCTGTGGGTCTGGTAGATCATGTAAGCATTATGATACTGGCCGTTATCATTTCTATGATTGTCATGTTAATTTCTGCGAAATCGGTTTCAGACTTTGTCAATAAGCACCCTACCATTAAAATGCTGGCGCTCTCCTTCCTCCTGATGATTGGATTCATGCTTACAATAGAAGCCTTCCACTACGAGGTGCCTAAAGGCTACATTTACTTTGCGATGGCCTTCTCTCTTCTCGTTGAACTTTTGAATATGAGAATCAGAAAGAAAAGCAGTGCGGAATAGTAGTGAGCGGGTTACTTCCTGAAATTTTGCTTAGCTCTCTATTTTTTAGTTTACAGGCAACCCTCACTTTGCCTCAATGGGATGCTCGAAATGCCAGGTCAGATAAGCTTGAACTCCTTTAAGCACGGCATAGAAAAGCAATAGAAGGATAAGAAATCTGATCAGACTTTTTATCCACGAAGGGCCCGGTAAACGTGAGATGAGCGACAGCATCAGACAGGTTGAAATCTGTTTAACCAGGTTGATTTAAGCGGAGCCTTGAACTTATCCGAAAATTCTCCCACTGTGGTCACTGTTAAGTCATACACGGGAAGTTCACCATCCACCCTACCCGATTGTATCATACTCTCCATTTCCTTTAAAGAAGTTGTGGAAATAGTATTCTCCGAATTGACAAAAGCGACTTTTAATCTATCGAGTAAATCAATATTTAATTGTTGCTGCACATTCTTCACAAATTGATACAATTTATCAATGGAACAGCCACTGGCATTCACTTCCGATTCATCCACTGCCACAATCAGAAACAGGTCATCTACAACCAGGGATGAAGCATTTAAGTCGGCTTTATGAGCGGTCCATTGCTGCAGGAAAAGATCGGTCTGTGCCTGTAGGGTAGTCACTTCAGCAGGAAGAAGAATACGTGAGGACTGAAAGATCCAGATGCGGGAAGATGGTGGTAGTAAGGAGAAGTTAATGAGCATTGGGATTCTTGATGGGATAAAACTATAAAGAGGGGTTACGAAATTAATACGAATATTCAATAAAAGAAAGTGGAAATCCATAATCCTTCATTCTCTGATAATCCGGTACGAAATACGAAATAAAATACGAATACTAAAAATTTCGAATTCACGAATACGAAATAAAATGCGAATACAATAAATTACGAAATACTAAAGGATCAAATCTATTTAAGGCTGAGGGAATGGAATTGCGTAAATCAGTTAAATCAGTGTAGGCTTTAGCCTCAGCGTTCTAATTAGGTATTGTTGAAGTAGATAAAGTTTTAGCTGCCGGGGTTTTGGATCATTTTGATTTCTTCTTTTTTGAGGGCTACTTTCCACATCTTACCGTCGGGTGTTTCTACCTTTTTTAAGGAGATTTTTTGCTCCGCATTATTACCGGCTTCTGTAAAATAAACGATAGCATTCACTCCACGGATGTCTTCAGAAAGAATGCTGATCTTTCCGGGCGCTTCTTCGGATTCAATATCATTCAACTCTTCAATTTTTTCAAATTGTTCAAGCAGCTTTATTGTTTCAACGGTACCATATTTCTTCGCTGTCTCATAGTCCCTTTCCTGCATCGCATTTAAAAACATTTCCGCAACAATAACAGGATCTTCATCCTTTTTGCAGGAAGTAATAGTCAGGAGAATTATGGTAAATGGTAATATTAGTTTGCGAATCATGGATAATTAAATCTATAGATGAATGTTGAATGCTGATTTAAGTAAAGATTATCCGGAGCAATGTAACTGAAATTTTCAAGGCTTGTCACCGGGAAATAATTCACATCACCGGTGGCATTAATAAATTTATCCCTTATCCACTCTGAACAATAAAACTTACTATTATCCTCCATATTAAATTCATAATCGAATTCCGGAATATTTTTTAAATCATTTTTTACATCCTCCACGATATTGTCAATTTCGAGTGCGGACACATCCGGCCGATAGACGGCGCCCTTGCTACAAATTTCCTTGCTCCAGAATTCTGAAATACGTTCGCATTTTAGCGGACTCCCATAATTACTTTGTTGCAGATGCACCACAAAAGGTTGATCTTCCTTAAAGACAACAATTCCGGCATGGCTAAAGGAAGGATCCCGGAGCGAGCAACGCTGAAACCAGCTGCTGATCATACCGTACCCGTTTCTGAAAACGAGATCACCCTCTTTCAATGTTATACTACTAAACTCCTGATCCTTCTTCCGGGCTGTATCTACTCCCGAAACACTGATGATCAATGCCATATTTACTGCTATAACACCCATCACCACCAATATAAACCGACTCACTTTAATACGCATACTTTAACATTTACATTCTTTCCGGAACTTCAATTCCGAGTAATTTCAAATTCCTTTGAATCAGTCCTGCACATTTCATAGATAAATGCATTCTGAATTTAGATGTTTCGATCTCTACCGGATCGACGATGGGATACTCGTGATAGAACTGGTTGTAAATTTTAGCCAATTCGTACACATAATTCGCAATCACTGCAGGGCTTAGTCTTTCAGCAGCTTCACCCAACACAAATGGATATTTTAGCATCCATTTTATCAATACTTTTTCCTTTTCATTCATACCGGAGTAATTTCCGGGAGAAGAGGAAAGAAAATCTTTCAATTCATGGTAATTTTCACCTTTCCGTAATACAGATTTTATTCGGGCATAGGTATACTGTATAAAAGGTCCGGTGTTGCCATTGAAATCGATGGATTCAGCGGGATTAAACAACATTCGTTTTTCAGGGTCCACTTTGAGGATAAAATATTTCAGCGCACCCATTCCAATCATATTGTACAAAGCGGTTGCTTCTTCCGATTCAAAATCACTTATTTTTCCCAGTTCTCTTGTGATGTTACCGGCTTCGTCAATCATCTCCTTCATCAGATCATCGGCATCCACTACCGTTCCCTCTCTCGATTTCATCTTACCCTGAGGAAGATCAACCATATTGTAGGATAAATGATACAAACGGTCCCACCATTCATACCCCAGCTTCTTAATGACGAGTTTGAGTACTTTGAAATGATAATCCTGCTCATTACCCACCACATAAATTAACCGGCTAAAGCCAGTTTCATCAAATCGTTTTTTAGAGGTTCCGATATCCTGAGTGATGTATACACTGGTGCCATCACTTCGGAGCAGTAATTTCTGATCCAGGCCTTCATCGGTGAGGTCGACCCATACAGATCCATCCGGTTTTTGAAAGAAAACACCCTTCTTCAGCCCTTCCAACACCAATTCCTTACCTACGAGATACATTTCTGACTCGTAGTAAAATTTATCAAAGTCAACGCCCAATTGCTTGTAGGAAGCATTAAATCCTGCGTACACCCATTCATTCATCATTTTCCAGAGTGCGAGCGTAGCTTCATCGCCGGCTTCCCATTTGCGAAGCATCTCCTGCGCCTCAACCATACTTCCCGCCTTCTTCCTGGCATCATCTTCCGGCATACCTGCGGATACCAGTTCGGCAATTTCGGCCTTATATAACCTGTCAAATTCCACATAATACTTTCCCACCAGATGATCTCCTTTCATCCCGGAAGATGCAGGAGTTTCACCGTTTCCCAATTTTTGCCAGGCAAGCATCGACTTGCATATATGAATTCCCCGATCATTAATCAGGTTTACTTTCTTTACTGTGGTACCGCTCGCCTTAAGTAATTCTGCAATACTAAACCCAAGAAGGTTATTGCGAACATGACCCAGGTGAAGGGGTTTATTCGTGTTTGGAGAACTATATTCTACTAAAACGGGATGCGCAGCCAGATTTGGATCCGGTTTCTTTTCGAAAAAAGCCGGATCGGCGGTCTCTTCTTCATAAATGCGTAGCCATGATTCCGGCTGAAACACCACATTTAAAAATCCTTTAACCACATTAGAGGAGGACACCAGGGAGCTCTTCGTTGCTAACCAATCCGACAACTCCTTACCAATGGCATCAGGAGACTTCCCTGCTTTTTTAGCCAGATTAAAAACCACAACGGTCAGATCACCATCAAAATCCTTTCGGGTGGGCTGAATAGAAATATCATCAGGAAGTACATCCAGATGAAACAACCGGGACATACCTTCCTGCACCGCTGTACGCAGTTCTATTTCGAATAACATGCTGCAAAATTAGTCGCTCCAACAGATTTGCAAGAGAGAAAGACATGAAAATTGTCACTCTTATTGACAAAGGTTTGTGCATAGCAGCCCTTCGTCCTCAGGCAATCTGAGCCACCACACGTTGAAGAATTTCAAAAGTATTTTCAGCCATCAGATTTTCCTTATCGAGCGTAGGGTTCACCTCTGCAATTTCAAAGCAACAAACTTTTTCATTCTGAATAAGACGGACACAAAGCGATCCCGCCTCTTTTTCGGTGATACCATTCCGAACAGGAGTTCCGGTTCCTTTAGAGATAGAGCTATCCATTGAGTCTACATCAAAAGAGACATATATCATCTGACAGTTATTCAGATAAGCCAAAGCATCCCTTGCTATTTTTTCGACGCCATGTCGCTTGACATCATTAGTTGTAAAAGCTTTTATCTTATGTTTTTTAATCAGGAAACTTTCTTCAGGCTCTACATCCCTTACACCTATGAAAACAAGGTCGGAATAATTGATTTTGGGACTTATTCCTCCTACTTTCTTAAGTTTATTCCACATTTCTATGGTTTCCTTGTCCGGTTTATTCATCTTATTGGCAATATTATCTTCGCCAAGAGTTGCTGCTAAGGGCATCCCATGAACATTTCCGGTTGGACTGGTAAAAGGAGAATGTAAATCCGCATGCGCATCTATCCAGATCACCCCCAGGCGGACTTTCGGATTCGCCATTTTTATACCGGCAATAGTTCCTCCGGATGTACTATGGTCACCGGCAAGTATGATTGGAAATTCTTTTGCTTTTAAGGTTTCCAACACAGTCTTACTTAACTTATCGTATATATTGACTATACCCCGAATTCGTTTGGCGTATGTAGATCCTTGTGCTTCAAATAGGAGATTATTCTCCACAGGGATCTCTACTGACGACAATTTATGGAACAAATTGGAACCATAATCCAAAGCCGCTATCTTAATGGCATCAGGTCCGAGACTTGCTCCTCGTGTACCGGCACCTATCTCGGATTTCACTTCAATGAGCTTAATTTTCTTATGCATAGTATTGAAATTATGTTGAAAGGATATATTACTTTATACTTTTGCTCTACTTATTTAACACTATAAATTAATTTGTACTTCATCATTTTTGTGATCTAAGTTACTTACATTCGCATGGAATTTAACAAGTAAGTCACTTACATTAATGAAGAATCGTTATATTGACCTCATCCAACAAACATTCGAGTTTCCACAAGAAGAGTTTGCTGTAGAAGACAACTTATTGCAATTCAATGGTATACCTTTAATGGATATCATTGAACAGTATGGAACGCCATTAAAAATAACCTATCTTCCAAAGATCGGTTCTCAGATCCAGAAAGCCAAACGGTTATTTCACGTAGCGATGGCCAAAGCCGACTACGAAGGTAATTATTTGTACTGCTATTGTACGAAGAGTTCCCATTTTGAGTTCATTTTAAATGAAGCTTTGAAAAATGATATTCACCTGGAGACGAGTTCCGCTTTCGATATTCCGATTATTAAGGAGCTCGCCAAGGATAATAAAGTGCCAAAGGAAACTTTCATTCTTTGCAATGGATTCAAGCGACCTAATTATATTGAAGGCATTATTGATTTGCTGGACGATGGATTTTCCAATGTTATTCCGATTCTAGATAACAAGGAAGAATTAAATGAGTTGCAAAAAGATGGGAAGCATAAAATTAAAATAGGGCTCCGGATTGCTGCTGAAGAAGAGCCCAATGCGGAATTTTACACTTCTCGTTTGGGAATTCGCTACAATGAAATTCTTGATTTTTATGTGAATACGATCAAGTCGAATAAAAATTTTGAACTGAAGATGCTGCATTTTTTTATCAATACCGGCATCAAGGACACTGCCTATTACTGGAGTGAGTTGCAAAAAAACATCAACCTTTATTGCGAACTAAAGAAATTATGTCCGGAGTTGGAATATCTCGATATAGGTGGAGGCTTTCCGATAAAAACCAAGCTTGACTTTAATTACGACTATCAATACATGGCCGATGAAATCATTCGTCAGATAAAGGCGGCTTGCATGCAAAAAGAGGTGCCTGAGCCACATATCATGACGGAGTTCGGATCATTTACTGTGGGAGAAAGCGGAGCAGTATTGTTTAGCATTATTGGACAGAAAAAGCAAAACGACAATGAGCTTTGGAATATGATCGATAGCTCATTTATCACCACTCTTCCGGATACCTGGGGTATCAAGCAAAAGTTTATTCTTTTGGCGATCAACAACTGGGACGATGAATACCATCGCATCAATCTTGGCGGTATAACTTGTGACTCGGACGATTACTATATCATGGAGTCGGTTCGCAACCGGGTGTTTTTACCAAAGCCGCAGGAGGGAGAGACGCAGTATATCGGTTTCTTTCATACAGGCGCATACCAAGAGAGTATTGGAGGTTATGGCGGAATTCAGCATTGTTTAATTCCTGCACCCAAGCATGTCCTCATTGACCGCGATGAAAACGGAGAATACACTACCCGGTTATTTGCGAAGGAGCAGAGTGCGAAGAATATGATGAAGATACTGGGGTATTAGTACTTATCAAGTACCTTCTTTCGGTTCACTATAGTAGATTGCAGGAAAACGTGCGAAATAGTGTAGCATTCGCCACGTTGAATGACAATTTGAATAGCGAAGTTGAATTTTTCTTCTGAATTCAAAGGGAATTAATATACAATTAAACGCTGTGTTTTTATCTGCGTAGTCGTCTGCAATTCCACCATATAAACTCCGGGAACCAATGCTGAAATATCAATTGTTGTCCCGGAAGCGGAAGGTGGCAGCAGGGTTTCGGGTGAGACTAGCTTTCCAACGGTATCGAATATCCGAAGTTTTGATTCCTGAAGGAGACCTGCGGATCTGATAGTAATCGTTTCGTTTGCCGGATTAGGCCAGAGGGATAAACTCATTGGTTGATTATCTGCGAAACCGGTAGTTGCATTAAATGTTTTTGAAATAGGCTGCAGAAGAATTTGTGACTGATTAGCCAATAAGCCCAGGGTCCTGATAAAATCAAAATGTATGCTTCCTGTTGAACCGGGCTTTACCGTAAAATGCAACGATGCAATTTCGCCGGAACCGGTACTGTTGTTTTGGTCGATACGGGAAAGAGCGGAAGATACACTTCCTAAGATAGAATCATTTCGTTGCATACGAAGTAAATCGGCAGTATCAGCCAGCCATGAAGGCGGAAAGGTAACCAACACACTCGAAGGGTCTATTTGAGTGGTATCATATATAATTGAAAATGCCAGTCCATAGAGCATATCCCCTGCTCCACCGGTTTGACCATAGCTGATGGGAAGCGAATAAGATGCCCCCGGTGTAAGTGTTGAACCCGGATAATCAAAATAAAGCGGTGCGCCAATTCCGGAAAAAGGAAAGGGTGTTGTATTTCCTTTGAATGCAGGATGTGTCAACCCATAATTTTCAGAAATAGCCAGAGTATCATCCGTAAAGATCACTCCATCTCCATTGCAATCTCCATACTTCATATTTACGAGATTGGCATAGGTTGATGCCCAATCGAGTGAGGCATGTCCCATATATAATGTAGACATACTGTCACGGATATCTCCGGTATAAAAATAACCGGCACCAATTAACAAGAGATCCAGATTATCGACTATAAGATCATTGTTAACATCACCCGGCCATACCAGACTCACCAGGGGGGAACAAGAAGTAAAACTCCAACCTGTATTACCGCCATCGTCATCTGAAAAAATTCCGGCATAATAGACTGCTGAACCTAATGCATCCACACCTGACATTTTGAGATAATCAAGGCAAACAGTATCCATATTATTAACCAGCAATGTTCCGGGCGCACTTCCATTAAAGTAAATTTGATTCCCCGGTGTAGAAATGGTTGCGATATAATTGTTCACCACCACCGTAGAAAATGCAAAGTACTGGTAAGGGTTGGTGAGGATAATTGTGTCACAAACTAAGGGTGCGTTAAAATCACCAGAAAAGAAAAGGGTTAGTTTCCCTATGGTATCAACAGCATTACTTTCGAAATAGCCATGAATGATCAATTCCCGAGCTTTGATGGGAGTCCATGTATAGCCATTAATCTGAGCTGTACTATCAATAGTGATTTTATCTGCATTTAACGGGACCAGATAGGTTCCAAAACTATTAAAAATAAGATGTGCACTATCTGCATCAACAGGTACTTCAATAGAATATCCTATTTCAACGTTGGAAGTACCCAACTTAATTTCCGGAGTAAGATTAGGATCCCAGCTGGATAGTTGAATACAGGAAAGATCATAGTTGTTGGTCAGAAATGAAATACCTGATGAATCGAAAAGAATTCCACCATAAACAGAAAGTTCACTCATCATTAACACTTTACAGGAATCCAAAATTTGAATTTGCTGGAACCTTGATTCCGGAGCAAATAGAGTGGTCTGAAAATTCGTAGGATTCAGATACAAACCTACTCCACCCATCCATTCATGATCCCAAAATGTTCTATGGACTACATTTAAATTACCTCCCAATTGAAGAAAGCTGTACGGATTAGCTGATGGTGTTTCAAAATAAATAGAATCCGTATTCGCATCAACATTCAGATCTCTGCAATAACTAATAGCATCATCAAAAAAAATAGTATCAAATTTAACGACTGAATTGCTGTCAATAAAAACATCATCGGCAATCGATGGCGGGGCAGTATGAAACACTGTGCCGCCACTGCTTGTTGCCCAATGCACAGAAAAATCGTTCCAGTGACCTGTTCCACCTACCCAATAATAATTAGAAGCATTGACCGACAGGCTAAATAGAAGAAAGAACACCATAAGTTTAATGGAGTTCATAAAATTGAAGATGGCAGGTGTTTTCATTTTCTTGCGGTTAAAATATTAACTTATCAAATGTAGTAAATAAGACACTGTGATTTAATATCCAATTTGGGAATCACCAATACCAAATGATCCTTAAAGAAGTCTGGAAATATTTCATTAAGCTGACCATTAGAAAAATTCGTTATTAAAAAACATCAATCGTACCTTAATAACCCATCCGCCAACGTTCGGTCAATATTAATACCTAATACATCACTATGAGCATTTGATGCTATTAAAGTAGAATCAGATCCGACTTTCTTCCAATGTTCCCTTTCAAAATTATAAATGAAACCTTCCTTAATATGATAAATGCTGCATAATATCTCAATCGTTCTGATGGCATCTGCTTCATCGACATCGGATACACATTCAATAATCAGAGCCGGACGAAATTTATTCTGTTTATCGTAGATAACAAGATCAGGTTGTTCGGAATTTAAATCAGTTACATCAATATATGATTCGTTGACGGCCTCGAAAAGATCTTTGTTAATATTTTTCGAAAGATGATACATTAAAGTTGAAGAAAGAAACTTCTTTTGGCCTGAATCAGGGTTTTGCCAACTTTTATATAAATGTGACATATTTCTCATCCTTTTCTCAAAAGTAGCGTTGTTAAGTGATAAAAATCAGGAAATTAAATCATTAACAATTTAATAATCTTGGAGAAAGGTTTAGTGGCTCGTTTCAGGAGTATATTATTGAAAAACAATACTATACAATAGTAATATCTGGTATCTGAGATCAAAAATGGCATTTAGAAAGTGATATTAACATTTGCGTTGTTAATTAATTTGGGTGAAAATACAATAATTATAGGTGAAATTATGTTTATCTTTGACAAACGAAAAAGTTTACCTAACACTTCGAACATGAAAAACCTCTTAATAATTGCAGGACTTAGTTTCCTGATGGCTAGCTGCGGCCCGGATTACAAAGCAGAAGTGGAGCGCATGATGCGCGAGCGCGATAGTTTGATGGCACAGTACGATGCCAAGGATTCTGTTATCAATGGCTATATGCAGGATATTAGCGAAATCCAGACTAGTATTGAAGGACTTACTCAGCAAGAAGAAATGCTGAAAAGTGAAGGTGGCACTAATCCAGAAGTTAGTCAGGACGCTAAAACTAAAATCATGGGCGATATTGATGCTATCCGCCAGTTGATTGATCAGAACAAGAAAAAACTTTCTGAATTACAAGCACGAGTACGTAAATCAAATGTGAAAGTAGCTGAACTCGAAAAGATGATCGGTTCATTGAACACACAATTGGCTCAACGTGATTCCAGTATCAATGCTTTGAATGAAAATGTTCTTGCTTTAAATGGTACCATTACCACTATGCAGGGAACAATTGATACCATGACGAATGATAACGCAAATAAAGCGCGGGAAATTACTGAGAAAACCACCAAACTTCACACTGCATATTATACTGTGGGTGATTACAAAACCCTTAGAGATAAGAAAGTGTTAACGAAACAAGGTGGATTCCTTGGTATAGGAAAACAAAAGTCAATGGTTCCTGATTTCAACCAGGAAGCCTTTACTCAAATTGATTTCACCTCTACTAAAACGATCGAGTTAAATTCAAAAGATGTGAAGATGCTGAGCACTCATCCAACAGGAACTTATAATCTCAAGAAAGAAAATGAGAAAGTAACTGCTTTAGAAATTACTGATCCTGAGAAGTTTTGGATGGCTTCTAAATACCTGGTCCTGGTTACCGAATAAGCCAAAACAATATATTGAAAAAAGGGAGCAATTTATTGTTCCCTTTTTTTTTGCTATTTTCACAAACGATGCGCTTCGTCTATTTATTCTTCTTTAAAATATTGGGATGGAAAATTGAAGGTGATGTCCCCCGCAATTTGACGAAGTACATTATTGCCGTTGCTCCTCATACCAGTAACTGGGATTTTCTGGTAGGCCTTGCCGTTAGAAGTATCATGAGATTTAAATCTAATTTTTTAGGGAAGAAGGAACTTTTTAAAAAGCCATGGGGTTGGTTGTTTACCCGACTTGGAGGTTATCCCGTTGACAGAAGCAGTAAAACCAATAAAGTAGATCAGGTTGTACAGGTGATAAAAAACTCCAATCATTTTGTGATTGCTATTGCTCCGGAAGGCACTCGGAAAAAAGTGGAAAAGTGGAAAACAGGCTTTTATTATATGGCCTATCAGGCCGGTATTCCAATCGTATTTACCAGTATCGATTATGTAAACAGAACTGTCAAGTTCAATGCTCCATTTACTCCAAATGGGAATTTCGAACAAGATGCACCCATTATGGCCGCTTACTTTAAAAATATAAATGGTAGAAACCGTACTGCCGGACCCGTTATTTAGTATTCCCGATTTTTTTCATTCGGTTCCAGCAAATAAAATACTAAAGTTACACTTTAAATTCCCGATAGTAATGGCTTCAATTCCTGCTGAATATTATTTTCAATTCGATTAAGAATGTCACGGGTATCTACTCTATCAAAGAACTTACCGGTGATTTTTTCATAGAGTTCCGTATACCTTTCACTGACCTCTTTCACAAATTCATCCGGCATATCGGGAATGGTTTGACCTTCGAGTCCCTGGAAGTCATGAGCAATCAGCCATTGTCTTAAAAATTCCTTGCTGAGTTGTCGTTGTTCCTGACCATTTTTTTGGCGCTCTTCATAACCTTCCGCGTAAAAGTATCTGGAAGAATCGGGGGTGAATTTCATCAATGAGAAAATCTTTTCGTTTGACTTACCAAACTCGTACTTGGTATCCACCAGAATCAAGCCTTTCTCCATAGCCATTCTGAATCCGCGCTCATAGAGAGCTCTGGTATATTTCTCCAGTTGCTCGTACTCCTGTTCTGCAACGATGCCTTTTGCGATGATTTCTTCTCTGGAGATATCTTCATCATGGCCATGTGAACTTTTGGTGGTGGGTGTGATGATTGGTTCAGGAAATGCATCATTTTCCTTTAACCCATCGGGCATCGGAACTCCACAAATCATCCGCTTCCCGCTTCTATATTCCCTCCAGGCATGACCGGTTAAAAAACCCCTGATCACCATTTCCACTTTATAGGGTTTGCAGAGAATTCCGATAGCCGCATTCGGATCCGGAATTTTTATGATCCAGTTGGGACAAATGTCTTTTGAAGCTTCCAAAAAATAGGAGGCCAATTGATTAAGCACCTGACCCTTGTAGGGTATAGGTCGGGGTAAAATAACATCGAATGCTGAAACCCTGTCGGTGACTACCATCACCATCAACTTATTATCTAAAATATAAACATCCCTGACTTTTCCATGATACACAGATGTCAACTCCGGTAATTTAAATTGTGTGCGTGTTATACACTGCTGATCACTGATTAAATGTTCCATGGTTTTTCTGATATAGTACAAAGGTAACTTTTCCCTTCAATGAATGACCATTTAATAGTTGTTAACAAAAGAATTTCCGGGTGAATACAATGGGGAATTTGATTTTCTGATAGTTGATTTCGAAGCTATTGCAGTTTCAACTTTTCCGGTGACATTACCTCTGCGAAAGGTTGTAAACTTTACTTCCCCGCCTCCTCACTCCTATCGCCCGAATTTGACTTACCTTCTGCATTTAATTTATCATAGGCGAAAATGATATCCCGCACTAAACGATGTCTGACCACGTCAGCCGCATCCAGATGCACGAAACCTATTCCATCAATGTTCTTTAGTAAACGCGTAGCCTGAAGGAGACCGGACGGCTGATTTCGGGGTAAATCCACCTGTGAGGTATCTCCGGTTACAATCATTTTGGCATTAGGACCCATCCGGGTCAGAAACATTTTTAATTGACTTTCGGTAGCATTCTGCGCCTCATCAAGTATGACATAAGCATGATCCAATGTTCGTCCCCGCATGAAAGCCAAAGGGGCTACTTCAATCACCCCATTCTCCAGAAATGAACGCAGCTTTTCACCCGGAATCATATCAAACAATGCATCATAAAGCGGACGCAGATAAGGATCGATTTTTTCTTTCAGATCGCCGGGCAGAAAGCCTAGATTTTCTCCTGCTTCTACTGCAGGACGAGTCAGAATTATCCGACGTATTTCACGATTTTTCAAGGCCCTGACTGCCAATGCCACTGCCGTATAGGTTTTACCGGTACCTGCGGGACCAATAGCAAAAACAATATCATTCTTCTCACAATACTCCACCAGTTTCCTTTGGTTGGGTGTCCGCGCTCTTACCATCACACCTCCCGGACCAAAAACCAGGACATCTCGGCTATCCGCAGTTGTTGAGGGTGAAGAAACGGATGCTGAACTCTTTTCAGTAGACTGATCTGAAAATTGCAGTGATCCATTCAAAAGATAACTGACTTCGGTGGGTGTCAGCATTCCATGTTCGTGAAAATAGTTGAGCAGTTGCTTTACCTTTTCGGCAGCAAATCCGACCAGACTTTCCTCTCCAATTATCTTTAGTTCATTTCCCCGACCTGCTATTTTTAAAGCGGGGTATTTTTTCCTGATTATATCCAGATTAGAATCATTTACACCAAAAAAATCAACAACATTGGCGAAATCAACAGGTATTATAATTTCTTTCAAACTTTCTGTTTTTATTTATTTTACGATGTAAATATAAGGACATTACGCTGATCTTTATCTTCGTTGTTGAAAAGGAAATGAGAAATAATTCTAAGAATAAAATAACTATTTCCGCTTTGGAGGAATTGCTTTCACAGGCAAAAAGTAAACAGGCCATCATTTCTATAGCCCATACATGTGGTGACAACGGAAATCCATTATTGAAATTATCCTTGCACCGGGACGCCAATATCGCTGCAAAAGCTTCATGGGTATTCCGAACATGGGCGGAGATGCATCCTAAGGAAGCAAAGAACTCCACAGAAAAAGTGATTTCCGTTCTTCAATGTTCTAACCTTGACCCTGTACTCAGAAATATCCTTGGGGCCGTTTACGACAATGGGTTCCCCAAAAAATTTGAGACGATCTTTATTGACATTTGTCTGGGTTTAATCTTAGAGCGAAACCGGGCAGTTGCTGTTCATTGCAATGCGCTGGGCATTCTGATTGACCTCTCAAAAAAACATCCAGCCTTGAGGATCGAAGTGGAACTGGCGCTGGAAAGAAGTCAAATTGAAAACACCGCGGCATTCAGTGCACAACTAAAAAAATTAAGGAAAATTGCTAAACCGGATCAGAAATCGAACAATAAGTAGCAACAGTAAAACTAGCTTTAAAGGGAGATGGAAGCACAAATTCAACTTTAATACAACTCCACCTTCTTCCAGCCCATGTATTACATCAATATACCTATTTTTGAAAAGTTGAAATCCGACGAAAACATAGGAAATTTGAGTGACGAAGAACTGGTCGTCTTGTATCGGGAAAGCGACGAAAAAGAGTATTTGGGTATCTTGTTCAAGCGTTATAGCCATCTGGTTTTCGGGGTATGCATGAAATATCTCAAGGATGAAGATGAGAGCAAGGATGCGGCGATGCAAGTCTTTGAAAAGCTCTTTGTGGAACTAAAGCGACATGAGATACAGCATTTCAAAGCCTGGCTGCATACAGTAACCAAATACCATTGTCTGATGATACTAAGAAGCGGTTCCAAAGAAATTAGCGGAATCGATCCATATATTATGGAAAATGAGGCTGCAAAACATCCCTTGCATGCGGTAAACGAAGAAAGTGGTGAGAAAGAGAAGCAATTGCACGACATGGAGTCGGCACTTTTACATCTCGAACCGCATCAGCAGCAATGTATAAAACTCTTCTACCTGGAGGAAAAAAGTTATCAGCAAGTAGAATCCATCACCGGATTTAACATGAATCAGGTAAAGAGCGATATTCAAAATGGAAAGAGAAATTTGAAAATGATCATGAGCAGAAATGAATAATCAGGATTCAGATATCAATATATACGGTTCCTGTTTGAGCCGGGAAGAGATGGTGCAGTATCTAAACGGCAAACTATCCGATTCCGAGCAGCATCGTATTGAAAATCATTTGCTTGAATGCGAGCTTTGTGAAGATGCGATGACCGGACTTGAGGGAATGGCAGACAAAAGTCAAATAACTGCAATTGATGATCAGCTCCATACTGAAATTGATGTGCTGTTACGTGGCGAAAAAGAAGAAAAAGTCAAGGTGCTTTTCCCCTGGAGAATGGCGGCTGCATTCGCATTATTAGTGGTGAGTACGGCAGTCTTATTTCTTATACTGCCCAAAAAGGATGAAATGGAATTGTTTACCCAGGAATTTAAACCTTATCCTGCACCCCTAGATTCAGTAGTCCTTCAGACTCCGGGAACTGTCCTTTCTGAAAAGGAATTAAGTTTAAATCAAGAGCCATCACCTTCAAATCAGCCGGTGAAAAAGGTGCCCATCAAAGATACAGAGCAAAGTACGACGGAGGAAGCTGATAGGACAACTCCAGCAGAAGATGTAGCGGATTACAATCAACGTGCTGTTGCAGCGCAAGAAGAAAAAATGGCACTTTCGGACAGAGAAGATGATAGGACTAAAAGTGAATCCCTTAGCAAGGCAGATAGCCTTACAGCGGTGAGGCAGCCTGCTAGTGCTGCGAATGAATATAGCAATGTTCCGGATCAAAATGCCGGAGCAACAGCAGTAATGAAAGAGCAGGTTGAAATTACTTCAGCAAAAAAATCAAGAAGTCAAGCAGCTCCTGCCAGTTCCGCACCTCAACGTGCAGAAGACGAATCCGGCTATCGCGCAGGACTAGTAGCCTATCAGCAACAAAATTACCAGGAAGCCATAAAGTACTTAGGACAAAGCAATCATCCTGAAGCCATCTTTATCTCGGACTTTCCTATTTATCCATCGACAACCCGCATTCAGCCATCACCCATTTGGAAAAGTACCTGCAATCCGGAGATAAAAAATATGAGGAAGCCGCCTGGTGGTACTGTGCATTATCCTTTATGAAAACAAAAAATCAGCGAGCAACAAAAAAGGCACTTGAAAAGGTTATACCCTTTCACGGAGAATTTGAACAGCAAGCCACTGATTTGTTAAGAAAATTATAGGGAGCAATTGCGATTCAGGTTATAACTTTGCATGAAATGCGTAAACTCCTCCTCCTGCTCCTAATTCCTTTATGGAGTTCAGGACAACCTTCCCAAAACAAAGAAATCACGAAGTCGGTTACACTGCCCGATGGGGTCTATCTCAGCTTCCAGCAATTAAAAGACGGTAAACCGGGAATACCACCTGCACAACTTCAAATAAGAACTGAAAAGACAGTGAGTGTCAAGCAATGGTTCAAAACCGACAGCCTGTTTTATATTAATAATTTCGGAAAAAAGAATACAATTTCACCTGATTCCGTTTTTGCTTTTGCCGATGACGGAGATGTATATATTCAACGAAAGGGAATTGGGCATAAGTTCACTATTGTAGGCAGTCTCTGTTATTTTACAGAATCCTATCCTGTTAAAAATGCGCCGCTTTCTCCTGTGACCATTGATCATGCAAAGGACGTTATTCCACGAATGATGGATTTTGAAACGGGAGAATTTCATGCGTATTCTATTTCTTCGATGGAAGAATTTCTAAAAGGGCATGACAATGAACTCTACGACGAATACATGGCTATTGATAATTTGAAGCACAAGCGACAATTATTAATCCGTTACATTGAAAAATACAATGAGCGTCATCCTTTAACGACGAACACCCGGCTTTGAAAATCCTGATTATTCAAACTGCATTTATTGGAGATGTCATATTGGCTACCCCTGTAATTGCTGAAATGTGTCGTCTTTACCCCTCTGCTGAAATCGATGTGTTGGTACGAAAGGGAAACGAATCACTTCTGGAAAACAATCCTGCGATTCACCAAGTACTGATTTGGGATAAAAAGAGTAATAAGAGTTTAAATTTACTAAACATTTTGAAGACGATAAGAAGTCATCAATATGATATCGTTATCAATCTGCAACGATTTCTTTCCACCGGTTTTTTAACAGCATTTAGCGGTGCAAAAGAAAAGATTGGATTCAGTAAAAATCCTCTATCCTCTCTATTTACGAGTAGAATTGTTCATGAAATTGATTCGAAGCAGATCACTCATGAAACCGGACGAAATCTAAAATTAATAGAGAAATTCGGCGCAAAAAGTCAGTTGCGCCCTTCCTTATTTCCTTCCGGAGATGACTTTAAAACAGTTGAATCATTTAAAGTCGGATCTTATTTTTGTTTAGCACCAACTTCTGTATGGTTCACTAAGCAGATGCCGGCTAAAAAATGGAATGAACTCATCCAATTGCTTCGTCAGAAACGTCCGGATTCTCCAATTTATCTTCTGGGAGGACCTGCAGATTTAACAGCCTGTGAGAACATTAAAAGCAATAGCCCTTCATCAAACCTTATAAACCTCGCAGGGAAACTCACTTTTCTTCAAACGGCAGCGTTGATGAAGGATGCTACAATGAATTATGTAAATGATTCTGCTCCTCTGCATATTACTTCAGCAATGAACGCCCCGGTGGTCGCTTTTTATTGCAGTACAATTCCGGCATTTGGTTTTGGCCCATTGTCTGACAATTCCAAAATTATTGAAGTCAATGGATTACCCTGTCGGCCTTGCGGATTACATGGACATAGGCAATGTCCGGAAGGTCACTTTAAATGCGGATTTGATCTTGATTTAAACAAAGCCATGGCGTGAACTTCATGTTAACATTGTATATATTTTATGTCCTGTTTCATTTTAGCACATGACTTGATTCTTTATTACTTTTTCACTTTAGCAACTTGTTTCAATAGTACCAAAATGACAATAATCATTATTTATCCTCATTGAATTTCAAAATGACTTGTTCCAATTATTTGGTAACTTTGAGAAAATCAAAATCAAATGGAACGGAAATCAGGATTGATACTCTCCTTCATCGTTGGAGCGGCTGTTGGTGCTGCTATTGGATATCTCATGGTGAGTGGCAAATCCGAAGAACTATTAGCGGATGTCAAAGAAGCTGCCAATAAGGTAAAAGATGAGTTTGATAAGCAGATGGGGAAAGGAAAAGAGTTTATTGACGATATAAATGCAATGCACGAAAAAAAGGTTTAGTCAAATGGAAGATCAAACATTCAGTAGTTTCGGACGTGATTTAAGGAAAGAGCTATCCGCTTATGTCGAAGCCCGTATTGAATATGGGAAGCTGGTTGCCTATGAGAAAATGGCAAAAGCAATGGCATCAGCCACCAGTGTTTTAATACTCGCTGCATTTGGATTCTTTACTTTCTTTTTCATTTCTATTACCCTGGCTCTTTATTTGGGTAGATGGCTAAATGATGAACTATTGGGGTTTGCCATAGTTTCCGGATTTGACTTACTCGTTTTTATTTTATTTCTCAGTTATAAGGAGAAAATAGAACAAAGTATGATGCAAAAAATCATAGAACAATTATTAAAGGAAAAGCAAAAAGACGAAAATTCATCCCATGAAACCACTGGAAAAACTACATATTGAGCAAGCCAGATTAAAAACGGAAATACAAATGAGAGAGAAGGATCTCACTGAAAAATTGAAGTTTCTGGAGAATAATTTAGGCAAGATGGCTATCAATAGTTTTCTTCCTTTTAACAGTTCCCAATTTGATAAAGCGTCCGGGATTTTCACCTCGATCAATAGTGCTATTTTGAAATGGATTCCCGGGGAGGAGAACAAGCAAAAGTATTCTTCAGTGTTGAAGACAGTTGAAATGGCCGCTGCAGGATTGGTTTATAAATACATAAGCCGTATAATTAAATAGTTTTTGAACTCCCCCCCCTTTTATTGAAGGGGCCTGTTTCCTTTTTTAGTGTAATTCATGGCTTTTAGGGAAACTAATAAAATAAGTTAAATTTTAATTCATTGATATATAATAATATATGTCAATTTCGATAATACATGTTATGACATCTATTGTTAATACACTAATTTAGCATTTATAAACATAAAAACATGAAGAAAAACATTCTTACTCTCCTATTCCTTGCAACAACTGCAATGGCATCAGCACAGAACACTACCTGGAATATTGACGCATCACACACTAATGTTAAATTCACCATTACGCATTTGGTGATTTCAGAAGTGGAAGGTTCCTTCCGCGCCTTTGATGGAAAAGTTACAAGTACATCACCTGATTTCAACAATGCCAATATCGAATTTACTGTGGATGTGAAATCCATTGATACTGACAATGAAGACCGTGACAAACACTTAAAGTCTGATGATTTTTTCAATGCTGAAAAATTTCCCCAAATGGTATTCAAAAGCACATCCTTCAAAAAAACAGAAGGTAAAAACTATGTATTAACAGGAGATTTAACTATCAGGGATGTAACGAAGAAAGTAACTTTTGACGTAACATATGGTGGTACTGTAAAAGATCCATGGGGCAATACAAAGGCCGGTTTTAAAGCGAAAAGCAAAATCAACAGAAAGGACTATAAGTTGATGTGGGGAGCAGTGACTGAAGCAGGTGGTATGGTAGTAAGTGATGAAGTGGAAATCGCCATCAATCTGGAACTTTCACAGGCCAAGTAAACTGTTTATAAGAGCATTCACAAAACCCTGCTTTTTGCGGGGTTTTGTGTTTTAAATCAGGCTATCTTCGTCGTATGAGCAAGACCATTAACGAAGAAATACAGCAGCAGAAATTTCGGAACCATCACCAATTGATTCAGTTGAATATTCTTTTCACGGCGGGATGGATTCAAAATAAACATTTGCAGATTTTGAAGCAATATGGGTTGAGTCATCAGCAATATAATGTACTTCGAATTTTAAAAGGGACCTATCCTCAAACACTCAATCTCGGCCAAATAAAAGCAAAAATGCTGGACCGGATGAGTGATACCAGCAGAGTGGTCAACCGACTTTTTACCATTGGACTGCTTTCCAGAACAACAGACAGTAAGGACAGACGCGTTGCTAAAATAAAAATATCCGACAAGGGACTTAAGCTCTTAAAGGAGATGGAGAAGGAAGAGACACATCTCGATAGCATTACCAATCAAATCTCCAGAGAAGAAGCATTGGAGTTGAGTCAACTTTTGGATAAATTGCGTAATAAGGATAATTCTTAATCGCATTTAAATATATTCTGTCATCATTTCACAAAAGTCTCTTTTAACGTATGTCAGAAGAAAGTACAGAAGTAAAAAAGGTAAAGAACAGATGGCCATTGGTTGTGGGCCCCTTCATTTTTATTATTTGTACTTTTTTGCCATCACCTGATTCCTATTATCCAACCGTGATGTTAATGGTAGGGATAACCCTATGGGTTGCTCTATGGTGGTTAACCGAAATAACCCATATTGCGGTGACATCTTTTTTGCCTTTCATCCTGATTCCTGCAACAGGCATTGCCGATATCAAAGTGATAGCGGCCCAATACATGGATCCCATACTATTCCTTTTTATAGGAGGATTTATGATAGCTTTCTCCATTGAAAAATGGGGCTTGCACCGAAGGCTGGCATTGGGAATTCTTTCCTCTACAGGGAAGTCGAGTTCCAGCATTTTGTTCGGTATAATGTTTACCACCTATTTTATGTCGATGTGGATATCGAATACGGCTACTGTAATGATGTTGATTTCGGCTGTACTGGCTGTTATACTTCATTTGAAAAATCATATTCCCGATAAGGAAGTCCACCGGAAAATCTCCTCTGCTTTATTAATTGGTCTCGCCTACTCCGCAAGTATTGGTGGAATGGCTACGCTGGTAGGCACGCCCACCAACATGATATTTTTCAGAGCCTACAATGAAAAATTTGCTTCCGAACATCCTATTAACTTCATCAACTGGATGTCCTTTGCCTTTCCCATGTCACTGGTATTATTGGTGTTTACCTTTCTTGTATTGCGTTATATTTATTTGCGACATATTGCATCCGTTCCTTTTGACCCTATCATTTTCAAGACTGATAAACTCAAATTAGGCAAATGGACTACTGATGAAAAAGTCGTTGCTTTCCTGTTTATCCTGACTGCACTATTGTGGTTTACGCGGGCAGATCTTCAAATCGGTGCAACTACTTTAAAAGGATGGGCTTCTCTATTTCCATACCCTACGCAGATCACGGACAGCACTGTGGCAGTCACAGTGGCTTTGTTATTGTTTCTCATTCCCTCACAAACGGAAAAGGGAAGAAATTTATTAAGCTGGAACGAGGCTTCTAAATTACCTTACGAAATTATATTGCTTTTGGTAGTGGATTTGCCTTAGCCAAAGGATTTGAAACCTCCGGGTTAAGTAACTGGCTGGCGCAAAATCTACATGCCTTTAAAGAAATACCTTTGGGATTAATGATTTTATTTATTTGTGTGTTGGTCACTATCATCAGTGAGTTTGCATCCAATGTTGCCAGCATTCAGTTGGTTTTACCTATACTAATTTCCTTACAAGCGGGATTCACTTCTGATCCTGCTACCCTTCTTGTTCCTGCTGCATTGGCTGCCTCACTCGGATTTATGCTACCCATCGCTACGGCGCCCAATACGATAGTATTTTCAAGCGGTTATATTAAAGTTAAGGAGCTGGCATTTATAGGATTAATCATTGATGTGATTGGAATTATTTTAATTACAGTTTTTAGTTTGTATTTAGTATAGCTTCATTCATATCTTTTTAGATTTTCGACTTCATTATTCTAGAAAAAGTGGTGGGAAGAGTGCACCTTATATTTTATTTACATTACTATTTACATTTCTTCATTTTACCATCGAAAAATAAAAGTACATTAACGCAATATTTTGTGAGTCACCGGAAATAATTACTGATATTCATATTAAAACCGGAAGTTTCTTACAAAACAAATAAATGGTTAAACCCGGCCTTAAAAGCCACGTAGACCAGATGAAATTAGCTATTATTATTCATGAACTCATTAAGAGGATTATTCATCATCTGTTTAACCATTTGTCTGCACCCTTTTGAATCAGCAGCACAGCTCTGTATAGATTGTGGTCAGGGAATTTCCGGATCATTTAAAGCCAGTAAGGATACTTCTTTGATTTCAGGAAATTATGATTTCGATACTTTCATTATTGATGAAGGTGTCATGGTGACCATATCAGGCAATCAACCATTAATAATCAGATGTAAGACAGATGCTGAAATCAATGGTATTCTTAATTTAAGCGGTGGAAATGGTGAGGATGGAATACCAAATCTTACAGGCGGGATTGGCGGACTTGCCAGTGCCGGAGGTTTCAATGGTGGTGACGGAGTGTACAATAATTCACAAGCCATTTTATCCGGAAATAATGGAAACGGTCCCGGTTATGGAAGTGGGGGTCAGACAGGAAGTGGAGCCGGTGCGGGATTTTCAGTTCAAGGTAATGCCTGTAATTTACCCGGTGGGATTTCTTATGGAGATTCGATCATCACTCAGCTATTGGGAGGAAGTGGCGGCGGAGGTGGCATGGCCCGAACGGGAGCTGTTTCAGCAGGTGGTGGAGCCGGTGGAGGTATTTTAGTTCTTAAATCTTGTGGTAGCTTAATCATTGGACTTAACGGCGGCATACTCAACAACGGAGGAAATGGTGGAAACGGGAACATTAATGGCTTTCCTGGAGGTGGTGGTTCCGGTGGAACTATTTATCTCGCAGCAAAAAATGTTGAAATACATGGAATAGTGTCTGCGAATGGAGGTGCCGGTGGAATTGATGCCAACAACGATTCTTGCTACAGTAGCTGTAGCGGCTCACCCGGACGAATCAGAATTGATTACAAAGATTTTGTATTAGATGGTAGTATATTTCCTACTGCATATATCCACCCCCTGTTTTATGCCGGGATCAGACGCGCTGTGAATGCCAAATGCTATGGTACAGCAAGTGGATTCATTAAGACCAGAGCCAATGGAGGAGAAAAACCTTATACATTCCAATGGTCTAAGGGAAGCACCGCTGATGAAATGGATGAATTAATGGCGGGTACATATACTGTAACCATAACGGATGCCACAGGCTGTTCCTATACAGATCAAGTCAGCATTTCGCAACCTTCTGAAATTATTCCGGAAGTAGTTAGCTATCCTCCTACTTGTGAAAGTAAAAACGATGGACAACTCTTATTTCATGCATCAGGGGGTACTCCTTTTCCCTATCAAAAGACATTATTCACAACACTTTGGTCAAATAGTTCCAGCAACGGAATTATGTTTGATATCACCGTAAACAAAAAAGTGAAATTGAAAAGAATAACATTAAGTCTTCCCTCCTCCTCTTTGCAACAGTTAAGCATTTTCTTTAAGCAAGGAACCATGATTGGCGCAGAGACTGATTCTTCTCAATGGCAATTGGTCAATTCTTTCTCTGTAACAGGGATGGGTAATGATGAAGATACGCCTCTGGATATTTCATCATTAGATGAATTGTTGCCGGGAAGATATGCCTTCTATGTTTACAATCATTCCGGAAAAATTAACAGTGTAACGAGTTCTGTCATTGGCAATACATTCAATTATGATCATATTTTAACGGTGCATGATGGATTAAGCAGGGATCAGTCTGCCTCCGTTTTTACTGCCTCACAAAAAGGAGCAATGAATCTGGCGGGTGGAATTACGTATGTTGTGCGTCAGGATGATCAATTTAATTATAACTTTATTTCAAACGGTATAAATTCCGCTTTCAACGATAACCTTCCCGAAGGAGTTCATCAATATGTAATTTCTGATGCCCTGGGATGCCTCATTTCTGATACGGTTACCATTCCACCGGCCGGGAAAATGAATATCTCCCTCGTTGAAATGAAATCACCCCGATGCAGCTATTCTACCGATGGGTCTATCGAAATAAATGCAATCCCCTCACTCAATGAAAAATTTTGTCCGACTTCTATTCCCTATAGTCTACCTTCAAATGGAATGCTTTTAAATTTTGCTGTAGCACAACCCATCAAATTAAATGGATTTGATTTTTACACCTCGCAAATAGGACAAATGCATCTCTATCTCAAATCAGGTACATACGTCGGGCAGGAAAATAGTTCTTCCGCATGGACCTATCTTGGTATGTATCCGGTAACGACAGCTGGTTCGACAGGCATTACTTCCATCCTTCTCAATAATCAACAAACGCTTACACCGGGCATCTGGAGCATTTATGCTTATTCCGATACGGACCTGTTCAGGAATCTCGACAGTGTGACCTCGTTTAGCAATACGGATATTACTTTTCTTCAGTCCATGTCGAGAACCGGGAATACAGGTGCATTTCTGACATCAGAAAAAATGAATGCACATTTCGCCGGTACTCTACGCTATTTCCAGACTGCTACAGCTATGAGTTATCAATGGAATAATACAACCCATTCAAATTTAATAAACAATTTATCCGGTGGAACTTATACTGTTACTGTTACGCAAAACAATGAGTGCAATGTGTCTAAATCATATGATTTAACTGCTCCTGATCCTATTACTATCAAGGAATATATTACACCTGAAACCGAAGAGGAACAGAATGGAAGTATCAATATTAATGTAGATGGAGGCACCTCACCATACTACATTCAATGGATCAACAGTGGCACCACGGGTAATAGTCTACAACAACTCCCCTCCGGAAACTATCCGGTTTTTATTGCGGACAGCAAGGGGTGCATAAAGAACGACACGCTTTATGTGAACAGAATTACAAACCCTGTCAAATCGGAAGGACAGTTGGCCATTGCACCCAATCCCGGTCACGGACAATTTATAGTCGTTAAAGAAGTAAATGGAATGGAAGATTGCACATTAAGAATCTTTGATTGTTTAGGAAGGCTCACTTATAAAAGCGAAACAAACATCCTTTCACTCATGACTAATGGAGTAAACCTCTCGCATTATGCGGATGGAAACTACATTATACGTGTAAATGACCAGGACCAGATTTTCAATGCAAGACTTGTAATTATCAGGTAACCACCTCTAAAGAAGTTTCCGGATCAAATGTCAAAAACATTTGTAAATTTATGGTCCTATAAAAGCCATGATGACCAGAATACTTCTATTGACCTTAGTCATTACCCTTGTCTCTTTTACCCTGCCCACACAAGCGCAGACCGGATTATGTGATATTACCCATTATGATATTCATATCAATGATTTAAATTATACAACAAAGTCTCTTGTCGCCCATTGCGAAGTCAATTTCACAGCCACCGGGGCCGGTATCGATACGTTAGTCCTCAGTTTATTGACATTTACCATTGATTCCATAAGGGGAAATAGTGGTCAGTCATTAACCTATTTGTATAATGATACTTTGTTAAAAATCCCTTTAATTGCTACGCTATTACCCGGAGATACCCAAAAAGTAACTATTTACTATCAGGGACAGCCGAAAACAGATCCATCCGGTTGGGGAGGATTTTATTTTAGTGGCACCTATGCCTTTAATTTAGGAGTAGGGTTCGATAGTAATCCCCATAATTTCGGAAGGGCCTGGTTTCCCGCCAATGATGTATTTACTGATCGCTCCACTTATAGCTTTTATGTAGTGACGGCACCCACGTACAAAGCTTTTGCAACGGTACTCTTGTCTCATCAGTGACTTTACCGGGAGGAAATTCAGCCTGGACATGGGAAATGAATGAAGAGATACCCACTTATCTTGCCAGTATTGCTGTTGCCCCCTATTATACATTTAGCAGAAATTATCAGAACACACCTGTCGAAATTGCCTGCCTGCCTCAAGACAGTAACGCCGTCATTGGAACGTTTGTTCATCTGGATACGGTAATAGGATTCTTCATTGATGCCTATGGTCCTTACCGTTTCAGCAAAGTCGGGTACTGTTTGATCCCCTTCAACTCCGGTGCGATGGAACATGCAAGCAGCATACATATCGGCAAACCATTTGTGAATGGTACTTTAACTTATGAGACTTTATGGGCACATGAATTAGCCCATATGTGGTGGGGTGACTGGATTACCTGTGAAAGTGAAGGAGACATGTGGTTAAATGAAGGATTTGCAAGTTTCAACGAAGCCTACATGACGGAAAAACTCTATGGGAATGCAGCCTACAGAGACTGGATTCGCACCAATCATCGTAAAGTACTTCAGTTTGCCCATATCAATGATGGTGGTTATTTACCCCTGATCAATATTCCTCATTCACATACCTATGGACAAACCGTTTATAACAAGGGGGCCAATGTTGCACATACATTAAGACATTATATGGGAGATTCTGCATTTTTTCCGGGATGTCAGGCTTTCATGAATACGAAAGGAAATTCAGCGGTGAATAGTTATGATTTACGTGATGAATTAAGCAACAGTAGTGGTATTTCAATGAACAGATTTTTTGATGACTGGGTATTCACACCGGGTTTTCCTCATTTTTCAATTGACTCTGTTGAAGTAGTCAATGCAACCACCTATTCCTATATCATACATACCAAACAAAAGAGCAAGGGGAATACTCACGTTTATGAAATGCCGGTAAAAGTATACTGCTCGGATGGCATCAATGACACCACATTAATACTAAACATCAATAACACTACAAACTCCTTTCCTGTTTCCTTCTCTTTTACGCCCCAATGGTATACTATAGATCGCGAGGATCAGATGAGTGATGCCATTAGCGATTACGAAAGAAGTTTATTCACCACAGGCGGCATTTCATTTCCTGAAACGTATTTAAATATGACGGTTGTGAGTACCGGTAATGATACATCTCTGGTCAGAGTTGAGCATCATTGGGTAGCTCCGGATCCATTTAAAAGCAGTGGTGCAGGTATTCGATTAAGCAATTACAGATACTGGAGCATTAATGGAATTTTAAAGACCGGATTTCACTCAAGGGCCACCTTTGGTTACAATGGTACTCTGAACACCACTACGGGATATTTAGATAATAGCTTAATAACAGGAACAGAAGATAGTTTGGTTATTTTATACAGAGCAAATACCGCCGATGATTGGCAGATAGTGAACGGATTCACACATAACTCAGGAAATAAATTTGACAAAATCGGTAGTTTTACAGTTGATTCCATGATGAAGGGAGAATATACTTTTGGTTACAGAGATTTCACCACCGGTATTAACACTATTCCAAATAAATCGAACGATTACCAATTGGAGATTTGGCCTAACCCGACTTCAGGTGTTGTTAATTTTACTGCAAAAGGCAATAACAGAAATGAATTCACTCTTGGAATTTTTGATATTGCCGGCAGAAATATTTATAATACTATCCTACAAGTAGATCAGCCTTTCACCTGGGTGCCTCAGGAACAGTATTCAGGAACTTTTGTTGCCAGGATATACAATGACAGGAAGGAAATGTTGAGTAAATCATTTATACTTGAGTAGTAGACTTATTTCCTTTTTCAAAATTGCAAAACCTATCAAAGCTATCGTATGACACTACCCTATCCTGTTATTCAGTTAAAGAAAGGAAAGGAACGCTCCCTGCTCCAGAAGCATCCCTGGGTATTCAGCGGAGCTATACATCACGAACCCTCCTCACTGGAAAATGGGGATACAGTACAAGTACAATCGTTTTCCGGAGAGTATCTTGCGACGGGACATTTCCAAAGAGGGACTATCTCTGTCAGGTGCATTGATTTTACCGGAGCACTCATTGATGAAGAATTCCTTCGACAAAAAATCCGGAGATGCATTTCCTTGCGTAAGGTATTGCATCTTCCCGGTATGGAAACGAACTGTTACCGGTTAATCCATGGTGAAGGAGACGAGATGCCTGGTCTTATAGCTGATATTTATGGGAACACTATAGTGCTCCAGACCTATACATTGGGCATGCATTACCTCAAACCCTTATTAACAGCTATTCTCCCGCAGGAAATTTCCACGATAGATGCTATATATGATAAGAGCGCCGAAACCATGAACAAACATGGAAACAAGGTGGAACAAGACGATTTTCTGTTTAAAAAATCAGATTATTCGGCTAACGACTATGTTATCGAAAATGGAATTAAGTTTTCTATTGATTTTATAGGGGGACAGAAAACAGGCTTTTTCCTTGATCAGCGGGAAAATCGACAGCTTTTAACACATTACGCTAGCGGTAAAAGTATATTAAATACATTTTGTTATACAGGTGGATTTTCTTTAGCCGCGCTGGAAGGAAATGCGAAAGAAGTAAATTCTGTAGACAGCTCCGCAAAAGCAATGGAAGGATTAGAGAAAAATCTGCTGCTTAATAATTTTAGCGCCAGACATACCTCACACACTACGGACGTAATGAGCTTTCTTAAAACGACTGAAGAAAAGTATGATATCTTAGTTTTAGATCCCCCTGCATTCGCGAAGCACTTAAATCAGACCTCCAATGCAATGATTGGCTATAGAAATCTGAACACAGAGGGCCTGAAACATATTGAAAGTGGCGGACTATTGTTCACATTCAGTTGCTCACAGGCGATCGACAAAGAGTTGTTTCGAAAGATCATCTTTCAATCTGCTTTACAAGCAAAACGTGAAGTCAAAATTCTACATCAACTCAGCCAGCCGCCGGATCACCCGGTCAGTATTTATCATCCGGAAGCAGAGTATTTGAAGGGATTTGTTCTTATGGTCATTTAAAACCTACTGGAAATGTTTCTAAGAACGAGGCATTCCAATATTTTGACAATAAATGAATTTATCCTTCCATTCTTTTGGATTTGGCAACAATTAAATTGGAAGAGTTGAATTGGTCAAAATGGATATCAATGGCAACTTTTTTCAAAAATCAATATTACCCTGTTCTCACGCTAAAACCTACCGAATAATTATCTTTGCATTAAATTCAACAGCCATGTACCCTAACGTCCCCCATTTAAAACATACTGACAACAAGAATTTTTTTCTTATCGCCGGAACTTGTGTAGTAGAAAGCGAAGAAATCACCTATCAAACTGCTAACCGGTTACAGCAAATAACGAATCGATTGGGGATTCCATTTATTTTCAAAGCATCCTATCGTAAGGCCAACAGAACTAAAATTGATTCTTACACAGGTATTGGAGATGAAATTGCTATGAATATATTGCATCAGGTAGGAAAACAATTGCATTTGCCTTTACTCACAGATATTCATGAAAGCCACGAAGCTGCTATAGCGGCCGAGTATGTGGACATACTTCAAATTCCTGCCTTTTTATGCAGACAAACGGATTTATTAATTTCAGCAGGTAAAACCAATAAAACCGTTAATATCAAAAAGGGACAATTCCTTGCTCCTGAATCTATGAAGTATGCCATTCAGAAAGTGAATGAAGCGGGTAATGATAAAGTAATGCTTACTGAAAGAGGAACAACATTAGGATATACTGATCTTGTAGTTGATTTCAGATCGGTGACTGTTATGAAAAATTTTGGACTACCGGTTATCGTTGATATTACTCATAGTGTTCAACAGCCCAATCAAAGTTCGGGAGTCACAGGTGGCAGACCGGATCTTATAGCCACCATCGCTAAAGCAGCAATAGCTACCGGTGCTGATGGCATTTTCCTTGAAACACATCCTAACCCGGCAGAAGCGCTTAGTGATGGTGCCAACATGCTTTCTCTAGACAAAGTGGAAGAATTGTTGCATCAACTGGTTAAAATAAGACATGCGGTCATTTAGCCTTTAAATGATTCATATTTAGCAGGTTAATTCAGGTAAAGGCATTCTTTCCTGTATGTATATGTGAATATCCCTTTTGGATTCCCCTATCAAACTTAAGCAACATTCATTCAATTTCTGCGTAGAAAAGTTTGCAGAAATTGTCATTAATGCACAGCTTACTACAACGTCAGATAAATAAATACTTCAACGGCAACCTACCGGAACATCCCGGTTTTAGCGGGTTTATTGAAGCTATAGAGACGGCTTATAGTGACGCTGATAAGCGCAATCGATCGCTTGAAAACATTGTCACCATTTCTACCGCCGAAGCAGAAACCAAGATTGAAAATTTTCAAAGTGTGATTAATGAAGCAAGTTTGGTGGCCGTTTTATCCAAAGAGGGCAAGGTGATTTCTTTAAATAAAAATTTACAAAAACTAACCGGACTAACAGATCCACAGAAATTTTACAACTGCGACATCCATGATTTGATTGGGCCAGGCCAGACAAGAATAACCGAACAGGCTGTTGCAAAATTGAAACAGGGATTGAGTTGGCAGGGGGAAATTCAGTTTCCTGTATCAAAGGGATCTTCTATATGGTTAAGTGGAACCGCGTGTACCCTTAGAGATGAAAGCCGAAAGGCAACGGGAATCATAGTTATTCTCTATGATATCACCAGCCGGAAACTTTTTGAAGATGAAGTAATAAATAGTGAACGTAAATACAAAGCCGTACTTAATAATATCAAAGATGTAGTATTTCAGGCAGATAAAAGTGGTGAATGGACCTATCTTAATGCTTCATGGAAGGACCTTACCGGATATGAAATAGCAGATACTTTAGGAAGAAAGATTTGCGATTTTATTTATTCTTCAGACATCACTAAACTCAACGACCACCTCAATGATACATTAAACCAGACGGCCCTACATCAAAGCTTTGTAGCATCAATAAATGATAAAACAGGTGAGATAAAAAAAGTAGAAATTTCCATACGACCAACGCTATCACAAACTGGAAGTGTCATTGGTGTCTCCGGAACCATCAATGATATTACCGAGAAAGACTTAAACCTTAATTTACTTTCTGCATCATCCTCATTTCAAAAAGCAATATTGGATAGTGCCCGTCAGGGAATTATTTCAACCGATTTGATGGGTGTTATCAAGACTTGCAACAGAGGAGCTTGTCAACTCGTGGGCATCCAAGCAGAAAGCGAACTGATAAATAAACATATTTTTGAAAATATCATTTCAAACGACTCCTCAAATTTAGATAAAATATTTTCATCAGGTAACAGGGTCCGGAAGGAGGAATTAAAAGAAGAAATTGAATGTAAAATCAAGACGTTGAACAATCAAAAAATTGATGCATTACTTTCTCTTAGTGAAATTAAAGATCAAAATGAAAACACTACCGGTTATTTATTTATAATAAGTGACAATAGTAAACGTAAAAGAGCGGAAGAAGAGATCTATAAGCTAAATACGATAATTGAAGAATCCCCTGATTATGTTTCCTATTACGATATGTCAGGCCATCTTTTGTATGCTAACAAAGCTTATAAAGAATTAAGGAATTTAGAGAATATTCAAACTGAACCGGAATTATATCCTAAATGGGCGGAACTGGTCATTAACAGAAAAGCAATTCCTCATGCTATACTGCATGGATCATGGAAAGGAGAAACTGCCATCTATGACAGCCAAAAGAATGAAATACCGGTATTGCAGCTGATCATTATTCATAAAGATGAATCAGGCAATCCCATTTTCAGGTCCTCCATTTCGAGAGATATCACTCATCGGAAAATCTATGAACACAAACTTCTTCAAAGCGAAAAAAGAAACCGCGATCTTGTAAATTACAGTCAGGCGATAATTTGCACCCATAATATGCAGGGTGAACTTTTAAGTATTAACCCCTCGGGAACCAATCTCCTTGAATACAGCATGGAAGAATTGATTGGGATAAACATCAGCAGTTTGATGCCTGCAGAATTCCGACCCCTCTTTATCGACCAATATTTAAATTCATTTCATACAGGTAAAGTTGCAGAAGGAATACTCTATTTGGTCAGCAAAAGCGGTAAGAGTATTAGTTTACTATATAAAAACTACAAAGTAGATGAACCAGGAGAAGAATCCTATGTAATTGGATTTGCACAAGATGTTACAGAAAGATTAATAGCGGAAGCAGAACTCAAAACCGCAAAACTGATTGCGGAAGAATCCGCACGGGCAAAAGAATTATTCCTGGCAAATATGAGCCATGAAATAAGAACACCCATGAATGGCATTGTTGGACTCACCAACCTGCTCATAAAAACATCGCTCAACGATAAACAGAAAGAATATGCAGGTTCTGTGAAGCAAAATGCCGAGAACCTACTTGTAGTTATAAATGACATTTTGGATTTTAGTAAAATTCAGGCAGGTAAACTTGAAATTGTGAAAGAACCCTTTGAAATAGGCAGTCTGTTATACAATATCAGGCAAACCTTCAAAGCAGAAGCACAGCGCAAGCAACTGGAATTGGTAACAATTTTGGATGATAAACTCCCTAAGTTTGTTAAAGGCGATTCTATCAGAATCAATCAGGTGCTGGTAAATCTTATCAGCAATGCAATTAAATTCACAGAAACCGGTGAGGTTACCTTAACAAGTAAATTGATCACAAAGCGAAACGAAGCATGCCGTGTACAATTTAATGTATCAGATTCGGGAATAGGAATTCAAAATGACAAACTGGATAAAATATTTAACAGTTTCACTCAGGCCAACGCAGACACGAGTAGAAAATATGGTGGTACCGGCTTGGGCTTAACTATTGTCAAGAATCTACTTGATTTAATGGGAAGCAGCATTAAAGTAAAAAGTCAACCCGGTCATGGTTCCACTTTTCAGTTTGAACTTAATCTGGAAACCTGCACTTCGGATGACTTCTCACAAGTGGAATATGAAGAGTCCAACAATGAAGGAAAACTTTCCGGTTATCGAATACTATTGGCTGAAGATAATAAAGTCAACCAACTTTTTGCCTCAGAATTAATAAGTGAATGGGGAGCCGTTCTTGATATCGCAGACAATGGAAAAATAGCCGTAGAGTATGTAGCCAAAAATCAATACGATCTTGTTTTGATGGACATTCAAATGCCTGAAATGAGCGGTTTGGAAGCTACCACGGTCATACGTAATGAATTTACAAAGCCCGCCAATGAAATCATCATTATAGCGATGACAGCAAATGCGATGAAGGGTGATGAGAATCAGTTTCGGAAAGCAGGAATGAATGATGTGATTTTTAAGCCTTATCATGCCAATGAACTCTATCTTATGCTATGCAAACATTTAAAAGTTAATGAAGAAATAAGTGTAAATAAAAGCGTTTCTCCTTTGGAGATGCCAGGTGTTGAGGAGGTCAAGGAACCCATTCTTAATCACATAAATCTGCATACTCTAAAATCATTCAGCCGGGGAAAAAATGCATTTATAGTAAAGATGCTCAATGCTTTAGTGGAGTCCGTCCCTCCTACTTTTAATGAACTGGACAAGGCAATCCAATCTAAAGATTGGATCTCCGTAAATCGATTCTCCCATAAGCTCATTCCAAATATGAACATGATAGGCAACCCCTTTCTGGAAACTGAAATAAAATGGATGGAAGATAATGCAGTTGACCAAAAATCTCAGATCGCCATCCTTTCAAAATGGTCAACTATCAAACAAGAGATGCAAAAATCCATTGAAGAACTAAGATTGGTGGATTCTTTTTATCAAAGTATAGAAACTAAAAATAAGAATTGACGTAAATATTCATTAATAAGGCCAGAAATGAAAAAGCACATACTTGTAGTTGATGATGAATTAAGCATCAGAATGTTACTTGAAAACTTCCTTGCTGAAGACTATGAGGTTACCACCAAGGACAATGGCTATGAAGCTATGGCATGGTTTCAGGAAGGAAATCAAGCTGATTTGTTGTTAGTTGATATTGATATGCCCATGATCAATGGATACGAATTGACGGAGAATATCAGGAAACAACCCGGCATGGAAAGAACACCGGTGATCATGCTATCCAGCAAGCAAAAAAGTGCTGATCGTATTCGATCTTTCACAGCTGGTGCTGACGATTATCTTCAGAAGCCCTTTAATCCGGAGGAATTACTTATAAGAATTCAATCCGTTTTTCGAAGATTTAAAGCTGCTTAATATCCCCCAACAATTACCAATGAAAATCGTATATATTCAGCCTTGCAAAGTTCAGCAGGAAGCCTTGTCAAAAGCATTACCTAAACATCAGGTTACTTGCTTCGATGATTTATTATCAGGCTTTCAATATATGCGTCAGGATCAAATTCCTGATATTCTGGTAACAGACGTTGATCCGGAGGGGAATCCGAATTCGGATACCATGAAGATCATCCGATCAAAACCAAATTTTCGGAAAACAATTATTATTGGTTACTCCAAACAACCCGATCGATCGAAGATAAATTTTTATATTGCTGAAGGCTTTTTGGATGTTGTCGCTCAGGAAAAAATAGTTACAACTGTTTTCCAGGTCATACATCTTTTTACCAGTAAACATGGGGCGAATTCACTTAGTTCACTTTACAGTAGAAGAAGTCTGATTGCTAAGCGTTTTTTAGATATCAGTATTTCATCTACAGCATTGCTCTTTGCTTCTCCCGTAATGCTCATGGCCATTCTGGCTATACGCCTCGAATCTAAGGGGCCTATTTTTTATCGTTCTAAAAGGGTGGGGAGCAATTATAAAATATTTGATTTGTTAAAATTCAGAACGATGATACCGGACGCGGATAAGAAGATGTCCAATATGAGTCATCTGAACTTGTATGCCGGTGCAAATACGCTGGAAATACCAACTGAATGTCCTGATTGCAAAAGACTGGGAAGTCCTTGCTCACCTATTATGTTTTCTGACAAGAAGAAAATTTGTGAAAACTTCTACTTCTTTCTTCAGGACCTCGAAAAGCAGGGAATATTTTTCAAAGCGAAAGATGATCCAAGAATATCCAAAGTAGGTAAATTTCTTCGCAATTCTTCCATCGACGAATTGCCACAACTTATCAATATTCTGAAAGGCGATATGTCGCTGGTGGGTAATCGCCCATTGCCATTGTACGAAGCTGAAATGCTGACTACCGATTCAAGAGCTTTCCGTTTCCTTGCCCCTGCAGGGTTAACAGGGTTATGGCAAGTTACTAAAAGAGGGAAAAAGGACATGTCTGAAGCGGAACGAATCGCATTGGACAATAACTATGCGCTCAATCACTCCTTACTACTTGACATTAAAATTATTCTAAAAACTTTCCCGGCATTGTTACAAACTGAAAATGTTTAAGCATATGCTTTTTAAAGGCCATTCTATTATTTTTTTTCTCCTGTTTATTTACTTACAAAGTTTAAGTACCAACTCCTATTCTCAAACTGAAAGGGTGAAGTTACCTGACATGACGCCGGAGCCAAACGCTTCCGAGGTTTCAGCATTAGACCTGAATAAGGATTTAAAGGATCAACTCATTCCATTGGATAGTATGATCAGTATTGCTCTGCTAAACAATCCCGGAATAAAAGCGCAGGAAGCATTAATAGAAGCCGGTATCGATCAAATTAAATTCTCCAGACGAGAGTGGCAAAATGGTGTTTTTGGAAGTTTCACTCAGTCTTTAGGGAATCAGGCTGTTATTTTCAATACCAACCAGGAACCGGAAGCGATTCAATCTTCCAGTATTCAATCAGGATTTAGAGTTGGATTAAATGTTAATATTCCACTATTCCTGTTATTTGGAAGAACAAGCAGGATCAATGTTTATGAACATGAATTGGAGGTTCGTAGACAAACTGAGGAAAAAATTAAGATGGAGGTATCCCGGCAGATCATTTATGAGTATAACAATATGCTCTCGACACACCGACTTATGCTCATCACCAGTAATTCAAAAGGAACCACCAGATTACTTTCCGAAATGGCCGAAAAGCAATTTTCACAAGGTGATATTTCTATAGCAGAATTATCATCCGTCTCGGCTATTGCCACAAAAGCAGAATCCGATTACGAAATCTCCAGGCGAGATTTTTATAATAATTATCAGCAATTAGAGAAACTGTTGGGTAAGCGTTTAGATACATTAGTCAGATAAGGTGAATTTATTAGAGTTTATACGTTTAATAGCAAGAAACTGGAAAGTACTTGTTTTGTTCCCGCTCACAACAGCGGGTATTGTGTTTTTTCTAACGCGTAATACTAAGAAGGAATATGTTTCCAATACACAGGTGTATACAGGTATTGCCAGCGGCTATGGTATCACCTCCGGGGAAAACGACCGAGTGGATTATTTTGCTGTGAACAATGCGTTTGACAATCTGATGGCTACCATCAAATCCAGAGAAACTATTGAAGAAGTAGGAATGCGATTGCTGGCCAAACATCTTTTAGTAGAGAAACCCTCGTACAAGGAACTTTCAGATGAGAATTTTAATCATATTAAAGAGTTAATTCCGGAGAAATTAAGAAAGCAATTAGTCGCAAAAGGTTCTGAAGAATTAACATTTTTCAGGATTGAAAGTTATAAGAAATCGAAAGAGGTAAATGAAATCGTCAGTATCCTTTCCTCGCCAGGAAGCATCTACGGTCTTGAAGTCATTTCCGCAAACATGAATGCTCAGCGAAAACAATCCAGTGACATGATTGAAATTTCGTATAAGAGTAATGACCCCGCTGTTTGTCAGCAAACATTACAATATATTGTAGATGTGGTCATGATCCGGTATAAGGGAATAAAAGGAACAGAGACCAATAATGTTGTAAAATACTTTGAAGAACAATTACGTTTAGCAGCTCAGCGGTTAAGAAAGTCGGAGGATAAGTTAAGGGATTACAGTTCGGAGAAGAAGATCATCAATTATTATGAGCAGGCCAAGTTTGTAGCGGAATCTAAAGAGAACGTAACTGCTGACCGCCAGAAACAAGAAATGGCATTAGAGGCATCTAAAGCCGCATTGATAAAAGTGGAAGAGAAGATCGAAATGAAGAAGAACATCATTGAGGTCAATTCCAAATTGAGTAAAATGAGAGAACAACTGGCAGAGGTTACCTATAAAATCGCCAATGCCGAACTTTATGAAGGAAATAAAACGCTGGTGAGTCAATACAAATCAGAGGCCGAGAAAATTAAAAAGCAAATCAAGGAGGAAGTAGAGAGTCAGTACAAATGGAACAATACTCCTGAAGGATTACCCCGGGCAAATATTTTGTCGGAATGGCTGACCAACTATCTTGCGGTAGAAGAAAATGAAGCAAGGTTGAAAGTAATTTTACACCGATTAGATGGCTTTGATGACATTTATAAAGAATTGGCTCCGGTAGGTTCAAATCTAAAGCGAATAGAACGCGAAGTTGATGTCAATGAAAAGGAATACCTGAGTGTTTTACACGGTTTGAATATGGCAAGACTCCGTCAGCAGAGCCTTGAAATGTCCAACAATCTCTCCATCACTGACTATCCCTTCCTTCCATTAAAGCCACAACCATCTAAAAGATCGATATTTATTATCATGGCCTTCATGGCTACTTTCATTCTGACTTTAGCCATCGTATTAGGAAAATCCTTATTAGGTCGTACAATACAATCACCTGCAAGAGCGGAAAAATACACTGGACTTCAATTCTTCAGTGCATTTCCAAACTATCTGACTTTGGATAAAAAAGTAATCACAGAACATTTGGATGATGCCATCCTTTCACATTTCATATCCAATATGCGCATCCAATTAAAGAGCAATGGAAATGACAAGACTCAGCCCCTCCTGCTTACTATAAGCAGTATTAAAAAGGGAGAAGGGAAATCCTTTTGCGGTAAACTTTTAGCAGGAAAGTTAAAGAGCGAATTTGATGAAATTCTTTACTTAAGTCCGGATGAGCTTTCCGGCAACAATCCTCCCGGCATCACCTTCCAGCGCTATTCAGGCTATGATAAGATGGGTGAAATCAATACTGCGAAGGATTGGATAGCTTCAATTGTACCTTCATACAGCAAATATAAGGTGATCATCATCGAATTGGTAGAATTGTCGAAATTCAGTATACCCGATAAAGTACTGAATGGAATTTCCCTCAATTTATTTATTCTCTCCAGTGAACGGGTCTGGAGTGAGTCTGACTCACGCGCACTCGGAGTATTCACCAAGATAACTACCACCAGGCCAATGGTCATTTTAAACAATACAGATATCGACCGCCTGGAGACTATCGTAGGAGAAATTCCGAAAAGAAGAAGCAATGTAAGGAAAGTGGCAAAACGCATCGTAACTTTCGATTTTCAAAGAACGTAACTATACCCATACAATAGAAAATGGAATTTTGAAAAAATTACTGGGTAACTTCATCAAAAACAAGCATACATTATCGCTTGCAGGAAATATTACCAATGCCATACTTGGCTTTGGAAGTATTGCTCTTGTAGCTCGTTTGTTAACAAAGGAAGATATGGGTGCCTGGTTTATGTTTATGACGGCCTATATTTTTGCAGATTTGCTGAGAGCCGGTATTATTCATACTTCATTAATTCGCTTTGCCGCATCTTCTGAAAATGATCAGTTCAAGGTGGTATCAGGATCCGGCTGGCTGATCTCTATTATTACTACTCTCATCATTTCAATACTTACACTGATCACTGATATCTTTTTCGGCCATCTGGTTACGAACGAGGGATTTGGTTTATTTCTGACATGGTACTGGCTTGCCGCCATCACTACGCTCCCCTTCAATTATGCAGCATGGTTATTACAAGCCAAATCATCATTTGAAAAAGTTCTTTATATCCGATTACTGAATCAACTCAGCTTTATCACCTGCATACTTCTTGCGTTAATTACTGAGCGGAGCTCAGTGGATATCGTATTGGGCAGTTTTATTATATCCGGATTATTACCCAGTAGTCTTTCCCTTTGGGCAGGATGGTCCATGATAAGCACCGTAAAATTTGCCACTAAAAAGATGATGAAGGATCTTTTCAATTTTGGCAAATTCAGTATGGGAACTTTGATGGGATCTAATCTGCTACGAAGTTCTGATACATTGATCATCGGTTTTATGCTGAGCGCAAAAGATCTCGCCTCCTACAGTATCCCCTTAAAGTTGATTGAAGTGATCGAAATCCTGCTCCGTAGCTTTGCTGCTTCCGCGATGCCTGTGCTATCGAAGTTCAAGTCAGTAGAACAAAAAGCGGAACTCAAGACGGCCTTTTACAGGTACACGGGATTGCTTTCTTTGTTAATATTACCCATTATCGTAGCTAGTATATTATTTGCAGATTCACTCGTGGTACTGCTGGGTGGTGAACAATATGCAGAGTCCGCCTATATTCTACGAATTCTGGCGGTTTATGCTGCATTTCTTCCTCTGGATCGTTTCAGTGGAATCACTCTTGACATTATCGGGAAGCCTTATTTGAATTTCCTGAAAGTTATTCTCATGCTAATTGTAAATGTTACCGGTGATATAATAGCTATTACCTATTTTGGAAACATTGGAAGTATTGCTGCCGTATCAATCCTCACATTCCTGACGGGAGTTATTTTCGGGAATTACTTCCTGAAAAAGTATCTGAATCATAGTATAAAAGAAACCCTTAAAACCGGATTCACTACAATGAAACATATTCTGCAACCCCTTCTCGAGCGTTTCAAATCACTGAGGGTTGGTAATACTACATCCTGATCGAATAAGGGCTAAAGAAGTTTTAAAAGCCGTTCTGCTGTTTTTACTGGCAGTGGTGCTTGCTATTGTTTTCATGAAGGGTGGAATGGCCACGATGATTGGTCTGGCAGCGATGCCCATCGGGTTAGTCTTTGTGGGTTTAATAATCGCCAAACCACGAATCGGCTTATGGTCGATGTTTGTATTTAGTTTTTTTGCAAATGGAATTACCAGATATATTGATGGTCCTTTTGGCTTAGGGGTAGATATTATTCTGCTGATAACAGCATTAGGATTGCTTTTCAGAACGAAGGAAGATCTGGAATCGCCTGGCATTAAGAGTCCGTTGATGACAGCTGTTCTGATTTGGTTTGCTTATACCGTTTTCGAAATTGTAAATCCTGAAGCCCGGAGTTTTGAGGCATGGTTCTATGCAGCACGTGGTGTTTCCCTGTATTTCGTATCCACTATACCGTTAGCGTTGATTCTGTTATATAAAGAAGAGGATCTGGATACGTTCATCAATATTTGGTTTGGATTATCCCTCTTTGCAACATTTTGGGGCATCAAACAACTTCTACTTGGACCTGACTTCGCCGAGGAACGTTGGTTGGAATCCGGGGCACGTAAAACACATATACTTTTCGGAAAATTGCGTGTATTCTCCTTTTACTCTGATGCCGGACAATTCGGAGCAGCGCAGGCACATACCAGTGTAGTAGCAGGAATATTGGCAATGGGTCCAACCAAAACCAAAAGGAGAAAGTACTTTTATATTCTCACTTGCCTGCTCAGTTTATACGGGATGGCCATTTCCGGGACTAGAGGTGCAATGTTTGTTGCCATCACCGGATTTGCCATTTATTTTTTAGTGAGTAATAATATGAAGATCATCCTTCCCGGGATCATATTCGGTGCACTTGCATTTGGCATGTTGAAGTACACCAATATTGGTCAGCAGAATGATCAGATACGACGCATGCGAACCGGACTCGACCCCAATGATGCATCATTAATGGCACGATTGGAAAACCAGCAGAAACTGAAAGTATATCTGGCTTCCCGACCCATTGGAGGAGGAATCGGCTCTGCGGGTTCGTGGGGACAGCGCTTTAGTCCCGGGACATTTTTAGCGACCACCCCTCTCGACAGTTGGTATGTTAAAATTTGGGCGGAGAGCGGAATCATCGGATTAACGATTTACATTGGAATGCTACTGTTCCTTCTCGGAAACCGATTCATCTTCCTGTTTAAGCTAAAAGATCCCGAACTGAAATTTAAGCTGGCCGCATTATATGGTGGTTTCTTCGGAATATGTTTTGCGAGTTATGGAAACCAGATCTTCGGACAATTTCCAACCGGTTCGGTCATCTATTTAAGCCTTGTTTATATGTTTCTGGGAGAAACCTTTGTAAGAAAACGTTCGTTAAATAAAACGAATGAATCCGAATTCCCATTACCCCTTAGTATCGATCATCAGCATTAATTACAATGGTGCCAGGGTGACCTGCGCCATGCTTGAATCTCTGAAGAAGATTTCATATCCAAATATTGAAGTCATCATTGTTGACAATGCTTCCAAAGAAGATCCCTCACTCATTGCCAATGAACATCCCTGGATCACTTTCATCAGGAGTAAGGAAAACTTAGGCTTTGCAGGTGGAAATAATTTAGGATTAATGGAAGCACGAGGCAAGTATCTGCTTCTGCTAAACAATGATACAGAAGTGGACACCGGCTTTCTGGAACCAATGGTAAAGCGAATGGAAGAAGACCCATCCATTGGAGCGGTTTCACCAAAAATCATCTTTCATCATAGCCCGGGGATTATTCAATTTGCCGGTTTTAATCCAATTAACCCCTATACAGGACGTGGCACAGCCATTGGAAACGGCCAAAAGGATGATGGCAGTTTCAATACCTCTATGCCCACCAGCAGGGCGCATGGAGCCGCCATGATGATATCCAGAAAAGTAGTTGAAGAAATCGGTCTGATGGCAGATTTATTTTTCCTTTATTATGAAGAAATGGATTATTGTGAAAGAATCAAAAGAGCCCGCTATTCCATTTGGTATGAAGCAAAGTCTACGGTCTATCATAAAGAATCTATTTCTACCGGGAAAGGAAGCACTTTAAAAACGTATTATCTTACCAGAAATCGCCTGCTCTTTCAGCGAAGAAATGTGAAAGGTATTCAGCTTTTTGTAAGCATTTTATTTTTTATGATTGTATCTATACCAAAGAACACGCTACAGTATGTAATCAAAGGTAAAACCGATATGCTAAAGGCTTTTTGGAAAGGCATACTTTGGAATTTACATGCAAAAGATATACACCGAAATGAATCCTTAATATAAAATCAAATGGCTGTACTTCACTTCATCTCCTTACTACTATTTGCCTTATGTTTCATCACAGTGGCTTATACATTTTTCTTCTCCGTAGCCGGTCATTTTTATAAGCGCAAAACATTTTCAAATAATGATAAGTTCAAGAAAATAGCAGTCCTAATACCCTCCTATAAAGAAGATGCCGTTATTGTAAATTCTGCCAGGCAAGCCTTACTTCAAAATTACCCTTCTCATTTTTACGATGTTTATGTTATAGCGGATTCTCTTCAGGAGGACACCATCAATGACTTAAAAAAACTTCCCATTCAATTACTTGAAGTTGCTTTTGAAGTAAGCACTAAAGCAAAAGCATTAAATGAGGCATTTAGAAGAATAACCAAGTCGTATGATTTTGCTGTTATCCTCGATGCAGACAACATCATGTCGCAGGGTTTTCTGGAAAAGATCAACAATGCTGCTGTTTCAGGTTGCTATGCCATTCAGGGGCATCGGACGGCAAAAAATAAAAATACCCAATATGCCATACTGGATGCAATCAGTGAAGAAGCCAATAATCACATTATGCGCAAAGGGCAGGTGGCCGTAGGACTATCCTCCTCCGTAATTGGAAGTGGCATGGCATTTTCCTTTCTCTACCTCAAGCAAGTGATGTCAGAAATTGAGGCCGTTGGCGGATTTGACAAAGAACTTGAAATGACTTTGATTGCCGATAATCATAAAATCATTTATCTGGATGATGCTTATGTTTTGGATGAAAAGGTCCAGAAATCGGAGGTGTTTGCCAATCAACGCACCAGATGGGTAGCAGCACAATTCGTCTACTTGAAGAAATATTGGCTAAAGGGATTATTAAATCTACTCATTGGTCGATTTGATTATGCCAATAAAGTAATGCATTATGCACTCGTTCCAAAAGTTATTTTAATTGGTGTGCTGGCTATTATGGGTAGTTTGAATCTCCTTTTTACTAATCTCTTGCCGGGTGCTACCGCCTGGTTTGTTCTATTGCTCTCGTACTTTTTAGCCTATGCGATTGCCATACCCCGCTCCTACTGGAACATGGGTATGATACAGGCCATCCTCAGTTTACCGAAAACAATTTTAGTCATGTTTGGAGCTCTTCTGCAAATAAAAGGAGCGAATAAAAAATTCATACATACACCTCATTCAGCATCATTCGAAAAAACTACCATTTAATTCCCTAATTCATGAATAGTCATAAAATCAAAATTCTTGAAACCATCCGACAAGGACAAATTGGAGGTGGCGAATCGCATGTCCTGGATTTGGTACGTAATCTCAACAAAGACCAGTTTGAGCCGGTGGTCCTTTCCTTCACACATGGCCCCATGGTAGATGAGCTTCGAAAATTGAACATCAAGACTTATGTCGTTGAAACATTAAAGCCATTCAATATCACCACGTACAAGGCTGTTAAAAACATCATCCGAAAAGAGGAAATAGATATTCTGCATGCTCACGGAACGAGATCATTAAGTAACACTATTTTTCCGGCAAAATCGATGGGAATCCCAATTGTATATACTGTACATGGCTGGTCGTTTCATCAGGATCAGGCTTTTCATGTCCGACAGGTAAGAGAACTTTCAGAAAAATTTCTGACAGATAATGTAGATGTCACCATCAGTGTTTCCCGTTCCAATCAACAGGATGGACTTCAGCGTTTCAACATGAAGAGAAGTCGTGTGATTAACTATGGAATCAATCTGGAAAAATTCGATCCCCAACGTAAATTAAAGGATCTGAGAGATGAATTAAAAATACAGCCGGGAAAAACTGTTGTGGGTTATTTAGTCCGGATGACTGTACAAAAAGACCCTTTTACATTGATCAAGGCTATAGCCGAAGTGTCGAAATCTACAAGGGATATACAGTTCTTGTTCATTGGAGATGGGGATTTGAAAAAAGAAAGCATGGAAATGGTAAGTCAAATGGGGATTAGCGACATGGTCACTTTTCATCCCTTCCGTACTGATATTCCTGAAGTCTTAAACACATTCGACATCTATACATTACCATCACTTTGGGAAGGCTTGCCTATTGGAATGCTAAAAACAATGAAATTCTTTACAAATCTCTAATTCCGGAAATCAGAGCAGTAGCCTAGTGAAATCACAAAAATGAGAATAGGTATTGAGGCGTTCAGGATTTTTCGTAACCATAAACATGGGATGGATATTGTGGCCATCGAACAAATAAAGAAGCTTCAATCTTTAGATAAAATCAATACCTACTATTTATTCTGCTTTCATGGTCCGGATCATTTTTTAATTCAGGAAAGTGAAAATTTTAAGATTATCAGATTACCTCGTCTGCCAAGTCCCTTTATGGAGCAGGTAATTTTACCAATACTTTCCTTCGCCTATCAACTCGATCTTTTACACTCTACGGGAAACACTTCTCCCCTATTTCTATCCTGTAAAAGATTAATCACACTACATGATATTATTTATCTGGAGAATAATGAATGTTCCTTTGGCGGATCCATCTATCAAAAGATTGGGAAATGGTATAGAAGACAAGTTGTACCCATAGTCATCAAAAAGGCGGAAATGCTGGTTACTGTTTCCGCTTCTGAACAACGAACAATTGAAAACTTCTCCCCTGAATTAATTGGAAAGGTCTGTTGCATTTATAATGCTGTTTCTTCGCATTTCATGTTGAAACCAATAGCGCAAACATTAACATCCGCGCTTCACTACAAACTTCCCCGTGAACCCTATATTCTATTTCACGGTAATACGGACCCAAAAAAAAACACCATCAATGTACTGAAGGCTTTTGACATTTTCAAAAGAAAGAGTGATAGTAAAATTAAACTAGTTATCACAGATTTATCATCAGGTGTTCTAAATCAACTTCTGAAAAATCATCAACTGAGTGGTTTGAAGTCGGAAATTCATCTGACCAACTACGTCCATAATTCTGAAATGCCGGATTTGTACAACAGAGCTTTAATTTATCTCTATCCCTCCTTACGTGAAAGTTTCGGGATACCTCTGCTTGAAGCGATGGCTTGCGGTACTCCAGTGATTACTTCTGATTGTTCGGCAATGCCGGAAATTGCCGGAGGAAGTGCACTATTGGCTAATCCTGCTTCACCTGAAAATATTGCGGATGCCATTTTGAAATTATATAAAGACGAGAAGCTTAGATGGATGTATACTCAAAGGGGTTTGGAGCGGGTTAGAAATTTTAATTGGCATTCTTCCACCGAAAAATTGTTACAACTGTACTCGACTCTTCTTAAGCCTGCGCTTTCCAAAACACCAAATCTCTCAAAAAGCGAAGGCCAGCCTGCATTTACAAGCTGACCTTACAATTCGATTTATTTATTATTAGTACTTTCTCCAGGCAGTATTGAAACCGCTTGCCATAACTGATGGCAAATAATCAACAACTGTATTATCAAATTTGGAAAGTAATTTTACATTGCGTGTCAACATGGAATAAGGGAAAACCTTTTCTATGCAATTGGAATGTCCAAACTGTAATAAATCAAATCCATGTTTGCTGATCAGATTGGTAATGGCCTGTCGTGTAAAAAACTGTACATGGGTCAAATCTTCCGACTGACTTTGCACAGTGCTATTACTATAACCCAACATCTTTTTTGAATTGGAAATCATATTTCCCATCCACCCTTTTGACAACCGTTGCACCGGACGGGTGATAAGCAATTCCTTGGTCCTACTCCGTTCGGTACACTAGCAATAAAAATAGCCCCCGGACGAAGGATTTCTGATATAGTATTCATTAATCCCTCCGGATGATGTAAATGTTCCAGTACTTCGCTACATATAATAGCATCAAACTGATCACCATCGGTCACTTCTTCAGCGCTACAAACCTTAAAATTCACATTAGGAAGTGTATTCTTTGATTTGGCATAATTTATAGCATTCGCACTAAAGTCGATGCCCGTAACCTGATAACCCAAACTTCCAATTCCCCTTGCAATATTTCCATTACCGCATCCAATATCCAGAATCTTTGCACCGGAATGACAATATGTTTGGATAATTTCAGCAATAAAATTCAATCGTTTTATATCAACAATCTCCGTAAATTCGGTGAATTGACCGACATTAATTTTTTTATTAGACATACATTTATTTTTTAGTAATGTGTTTTTACGTCAATTAATTCTTTTTGTTCTATCAGTTTACTAATTGCTTCAACGTTGGCTTCCCAGGTATGCGTCAAAGCAAATGATCTCCGTGATTTTTCCAAATCTTCTCGATTATCCTCTAAAGCTTTTGCAATCAATGGTTCAAATTCGGCTGCCGATTTCGCGAGATAGGTGTAATCTTTAAAGTACTCCATAAATGGTGTATAAGTGGCCACCACCGGTTTGCCCAATGCGAGATACTCATCAATTTTACGAGGATAATTGCCCATGGTAACAGCATTCACCACTTGCGGATTAATAGCTACATCAAAACTTTTTTATGTAAGAGGGCAAATTCTCCGGTGATTTATTTCCCAGAAAATGAACATTGTTCATCTTGTGCAGGGCGGAATTTTTAAAGGCATCATCCTCCGGTCCTACCAGCACTATCTGCCAATCCGGACGATTTTCCGCAACACGTTCCAGAACGCCTATGTCAAGTCGAATTGAGGTTAAAAAGCCGGTGTATCCAATAATAGGTCCCTTCATATCTATTAACTCCTTGGCAAAAGGAATTTCGGCAGCATCAGCATAAAGTGTAAAGTCACAACCTTGACCTACCATTTCAGCAGCAGGATTGAACTTTCTTGCGTAGGTGGCCAGATAGTCGGAATTAGTTGCGACGATATCTGCTTCGGCAATCAATTTTTCTTCTAAATCCAATGCATGCTTTTGAAAATAAGGGATGGAGCTCAAATTGTCTCTTATATAATAAATGAACAGCTCCGGTTTTAACATCTCTTTCAAATGAAAACTACGAATCATCGATTGATCATTGAAGAGAATAAAACGACGCATACGAATTCTATTCATGGCAGAACGAATATCACTGGAAAAACGACGGTTGTTAATTTTGTTTAACCAGTGAAACATTGAGGAATTGTTAATCCAATTGATTGACTCTGCCAATTGTTTTGGATACAACGTCCATAAATTTTCTGAAACCCTTGTCAAGCCATCCTTTTTGCCTCGTACCACTTCAATACGACGCTTTACCCTTTCATCATTTCGCCCTTTTATATAGGTACTCCTGTCTAAAGGTGGATTCACATAGAGGACACGATTATATTTAGAAAGTTCCTTTGCAATATTTATACAGTTACTTCCTATGGGAATATCCCAGGGTTGAAGTCCTACTATTACTATATCCTGATCTTTAATCATTGGTTCCGCATCTTGATCATTCTACGGATTGCATTTTAAATCGTTACTGCATTTTTTTGCAATTTTCTTATCGAAAGAGGGAGAACATTTTATAAAATATCCCGTAAAATCGAAGAAACAGGTAATAATGTCAGTGGTTGATAACATAAAACGAAATCCGTCCTTAAAAAAACTGGGTCTTCGTCTGCTCATGCCTAAAAATCAGGCAAGACCGAGATGGTGGGTGCAGTGGCTGATCAACCCCTTCGTCCATAATAAGGGAAAAGGGTCAAGGATATGCCAGCGTACACGAATGGATGTGCTTCCCTTCAATAAATTTTCATTGGGAAATAATTCCACTATCGAAGATTTCGCTGTTGTGAATAATGGAATGGGTGCTGTGCATATTGGATCAGGTAGCAGAATTGGAATAAGCAATGTATTAATTGGTCCACTTCGAATAGGCGATAATGTTATCATCGCTCAAAATGTAGTGATCTCTGCATTGAATCATGGTTATGAAGATATTCGTACTCCAATTCGTTTACAGCCGTGTACAACAGCAGAAGTTACAATCGGAAATGATAGTTGGATCGGAGCAAACGCTGTCATAACAGCGGGAGTAAAAATCGGTAAACATGTTGTTGTTGCAGCCGGAAGCATCGTTACTAAAAGCGTACCCGATTTCACTATAGTTGCAGGAAACCCCGCTAAAATACTTAAGCAGTACAATCCAATAACCTCAAAATGGGAAAAATTTGAAAATCCCGTATCACCATTAAAAATTGCTATATGACCTTCCCCGAAATTTTATTCTGGCTCTTTCTTACTGTAATTTTCTACGCCTATTTCGGCTATGGAATTGTGCTGTTCGGCCTGGTGAAAATAAGAGAAATGTTCAGAAAGGACAGAGAAATCATCAATCCGCATTTTGAACCGACGGTAAGCTTTATCGTACCCTGCTTTAATGAAATGGATATTTTAAGGGATAAAGTGACCAATTGTCTGAATTTAGATTACCCAAGAAGCAAAATTCAACTTATATTTATAACGGATGGCTCTTCCGATGGCTCGGAAATATTATTGGAAGAATATCCTGAAATAGAAGTGTTGCATAGTCCTGTCAGAAAGGGCAAATCAGCCGCTGAGAACAGATCCGTGTCTCATGCTAATGGAGAGATAGTAATATTTTCGGATGCCAATACTTTACTTCCCGTCCATGCGGTAAGGTCACTGGTTAAGCATTATATTAATCCTGTTGTGGGCGGAGTCAGTGGCGAAAAAAGAATTATGCAAACCGGGAAAGAAAATGCTGCCGGGGCCGGAGAGGGATTTTACTGGAAGTATGAGTCCATGTTAAAGCGGTTTGATGCAAGACTACTCACTATTGTTGGAGCTGCCGGAGAATTGTTTTCCTTTCGTCGACATCTCTACAAACCTCTTGAGGAAGATACCATCCTCGACGATTTTGTACTATCACTCCGCATTACTCAAGCCGGATATAGAGTTTTGTATGATCCTACAGCAACAGCTACAGAAACGGCATCGGCTAATAGTCATGAAGAACTTAAAAGAAAGATTAGAATTTGCGCCGGTGGATGGCAGGCAATGAGCCGCTTAAAAAGTTTGTTTAATTTCTTCAGTCACCCTGTTCTTACTTTTCAATATATATCCCATAGGGTACTCCGATGGACTTTGGCTCCTCTTTTTTTATTGCTGGCCATCCCTCTGAATATTTTTCTTGCTATCAATGATACATTTTATGCTTCCGTACTCTTTCTTCACGTATCATTCTATCTTCTGGCTGCATTTGGAAGGCACTTTGAAATGAGAGAACTCCGGTTTAAAGTATTTTTCATCCCTTACTATTTTCTGCTTATGAATTATGCTGCAATTGCCGGATTTTTACGGTTCATGAAAGGAAGTCAATCAGCAGTCTGGGAGCGTTCAGAGCGGAAAATTATGATAAACGAAGAGGTGATGTGATATTTTCTGCCATTTGTAAGAAATCGGATAGAAATTTATTTTTCGTTATTCATCTAGCTGTATAATTGGTACGGATTAAGTCCTTCCATTGTATATGCAATCTAAACCACTGAAGTGTCTGTTTTACGGAATTGTGACAGGCCTTCTTATCTTAAGTTTTACCTCTTGTGTTAAAGAAATTGATAAGTATCAGGCACCCGATGTTTCAGCTACACAGGTAACTGATATGAATGAGCTATTGGTGCCTTCCGGATTTAATTTTAACCTTGACAGGGAAGTGACCTTTGAAATCCGGTTGAAAAACAACACTGATGGTCCACTTTCAAAAGTGGTGGTGGACATTATGACTGATCTACCTGAAAATAATGGCAAAGTGCTTTACAGAGGTGCTACAAATTCCGCCGGAATTATTTCCGGAAAGTTCAAGGCCCTTAAAACATTAAATCAGTTTATCATTAATACCGATTATATAGGTATTACCAATAATGCTGTTGTTACCGTAAACAATAACCATATCCAACTGACACTGGGAGGAAGTAATCCACAAAAAGTACTATTTAAGGATATCACTACTATCGGTAATGGATATTCTACTTCTGCGAACAGGACTTCATCCATTCCTAATAAAATGTATTTAGGTACCTGGAATAATCAAGGTGTACCAAATTATATGGAACCTGTTCGGGATATCGTAAGTTCAGCGTTGCTTTCACGCATCAATTATTCATTACCTGAAAGACAGCCTGTACCCATATCACATCCGGAATATATTGCTATAAATACAGCAAGCAATCTTGAAATTACTCAAACAGCAGATGTCTGGATGACATTTGTACATGAAGGTGCGGGTTACAGGAACACCATTGGCTATTATAAATACCATAAAAACAATCCACCCGCTTCAACCAGCGACATCACGAACATTCATATTGTATTCCCTAATCTATCTTACCAAAACTCCGGTGGTGGCCTGGTGAGTGGAGATAAAGTTCATTTAGGAACATGCGGCCCTGATAGTATGATTGGCTTTGTTCTTCTGGCCGATGCCTTCTCCATCAACTCTGCACAAGTAGGAAATGGAAATGGACAATACTATTCCAATGATGATTTAAATCCGGAAGCTTCAGCGACCTTACGCAGTCATAATGTATTACTATGGGATGCTGTTGAAGAAAAAATGATAATAGCCTTTGAAGATCTCCATCGTGGTGCAGGAAGTGATGATGATTTTAATGATGCATTGTTCTATGTCACCACCAATCCATCTGCCGCTATTTCCACTAACCGCGTTAATCCGACGTCCAACCCGAACGATACGGATGGCGACGGAGTAGATGACCTGTACGATGAATATCCCTTTGATATTGATCTCGCTTATAATGATTATTATCCAAGTGCAAACACATTTGGATATCTCGCCTTCGAAGATTTATGGCCTTTCAGAGGAGATTATGATATGAATGATTTACTCATTGGCTACCGGATGAATTCGATCCGAAATGCAAACAATGAAGTCATACAAATTCAATCCAAAATATTTGTAAAAGCAGCCGGAGGTTCATTTCAACATGGGTTTGGAATTGAACTTCCGATACCACCTTCATTTATTGAAAGTGTCAATGGACCTATACTTACTGAAAATATCATCAATGTAAATGGAAATGGTACCGAAGCCGGACAAACAAATGCCGTAGTGGTGGTATTCGATAATTCTACAGCACTTGCACTACGTCCTGCAGGATATTATATCAATACTGAACCGGGATCGCCGGTTGTTGCCAGTGATACCATTCGTTTAGCCATTCGATTTATATCAGGTATTTCGCCTGCCACATTGGGCACGGCTCCTTACAATCCCTTTCTCATCTCCAATAAAAGAAGAGGTTATGAAATTCACATGGCCAATTATGAACCCACTGATTTAGCTGATCCTGCTTTGTTCAATACCGGCCAGGACCGAACGAACCAAGCCATGGGACGCTATTATAAATCAGACAGGAACTTGCCCTGGTGCATAAATATCCCTGGAGAATATGGAATTGTGATTGAAAAGGCCCAGATCATGGATGCCTATTTGAAATTCGCAGATTGGTCTCAATCCGGAGGAACATTATACAATAACTGGTATAGCAATGAGCCCGGTTTCAGGGACCCCACGAAAATTTTAATCAGGTAAATCAATACTATTTATGAAGAATCTTTTTATCCGCATCCACCTCATCAGCGCATTCTTCCTGCTAACTCATACGAGTAAGGCTCAAAAAACAATTGCTGCAGACTCGCTAAAAAATGTTATTGACGGAAATCTATATCCATTTTCAACACTTCATCGGAGATACCATATTACTTTTACCCGGTATCAGACCATTTATCATCTTAAAAAACATCAATGGTTCTCCGGAAAAACCTATAATCATTTGTAACAGTCAGGGAGAAGTGGAAATCAACAGCGATCATTATTTTGGAATTTCTATACGGCGATCCTCCCATTTAAAACTTAGTGGAAAAGGAAGTGCACCTGTCAAATACGGAATTCGTATCTTCAATAAAGTCGGGAGCGGATTGAGTATTGGTGATTATACCTCCTTTGTAGAAGTAGAAGGTGTTGAAGTCGGTTACTCGCAATATTCAGGAATTGTAGCAAAGACAGAACCTTTCTGTGGATTTCTCCGAAGCAGTTTCATTCAGGAAAACACCTCCATTCATGACTGTTACGTCCATCATACCGGCACGGAAGGAATGTATATAGGAAGTTCGTTTTATAACGGGCAGGTCATTCAATGTAACAACACCGCCGTAACCATCTTACCGCCCTTACTCAGGAACGTTGAAGTCTATAATAACATTGTTGAATATACAGGATGGGATGGTATTCAGGTTAGCTCTGCCATCAACACAAGGATTCACCATAATTTGATCCGTTATGATAGTCAGTCAAAAACAGATTGGCAAATGACCGGCATCATCCTCGGAGAAGGGTCGACCGGTGAAATTTATAACAATGAAATAAAGGATGGTGAAGGTTCAGGAATATTTACGAATGGATTGGGCGACATTTACATCTATAATAATAAAATTCTCCGACCCGGAAAAAATAATAACTTATCCAGCGGAAAATACGGAATGTATATCGATGAAAAATCAGCCATATCCGGTATGTACTTTTACATCTTTAACAACCTCATCTTAAATGCGCGAACAGAAGGAATACGGTTTCTAAGTCATAAGGGTAAGAAAAAGAATTTTATAGTAAACAATGTCATTTTAAAATCAGATCTATCTGCCGGTAATTTAGAAGAAGGGTATATAAATATTGTTGGAGAAAAAATAACCTTAGGATCTAATTTCACCACAACGGACCTGAGTCTATTACGATTTCATGATTTTGACAAGGACGATTACCGGATCGAGGCCGGATCGTTATTAATTGATGCAGGACAACTTTTACCATTTAAAAATTTGCTAAACGACTTTGAAGATCACACAAGACTACAAGGGACCGCAATAGACATCGGACCACATGAGTCTTCATTTGAACGCGAAATTTATTCGAACTCTACTACTCAGGATGTGGCCTACCCTAATCCGGTGTCCGGCGCAGACAAAACGACCATAAGTTTTCAAAATCCGGTGGAAGGATGGATTGAATTTATTCTGGTGGATCATACCGGTAAAAAAATAAAGCAGTTGGATCGCAATTACTTTACGGTAGGGACACAATACAAAATCATACAGGTTTCAGAATTAAAAAGTGGTTTGAACTTCATTCAAATCAAGAAACGTATGGACAATTCGATCGTCAGAATTTCAGTCAGCGAACGATAGTTTACAATGTATTATTGAGTATCTTTATAGCCTCAAAAGTCCGGATGACATATGGCTGTTAAAATCGTTGCAGGTAATTGGAAAATGAATTTAAACCGTGGGGAAGCACAAGCTCTGGTTTCCGAGATCACAGGAATGCTTTCCGATGAAGTGACTCACCCTGTAAAAGTCATATTGTTTCCGTCGAACATTTACATTGGTGCCATTACTCAACTCACCTCTTCCGATCATCGTATTGCCATAGGTGCGCAAAACTGCTCCAATAAAGAGTCGGGTGCTTTCACAGGTGAAGTATCTGCCGGCATGCTTAAATCAATGGGGTGCCATTATGTTTTGATCGGTCATTCGGAAAGAAGAGCATATTTTGGTGAAACAAATACCTTGCTCTCTGAAAAAATTGATTCGGCTATTAAACATCTCCTGCATCCTGTGTATTGCATTGGTGAACAGCTGGAGGATAGAAACAATAAGAAGCATTTTGAGGTGATAGAAAATCAATTGAACGAAGGGATATTTCATTTAGACGCACCTGACTTTGAAAAATGTATTATCGCCTATGAGCCGGTATGGGCCATTGGCACGGGTCTGACCGCTTCTGCAGAACAGGCGCAGGAAATGCATGCCTATATTCGTCAGTTGATTGAAAAAAAATATGGAGCCGTCATCGCAGAAAATACATCTATTCTATATGGAGGAAGTTGTAATGATCAAAATGCAAAGGAACTCTTCGCGCTCAAAGATGTTGATGGAGGTTTAATCGGTGGCGCTTCTCTGAAATCCAGAAGTTTTGTCAATATTATTAAATCACTACCCTGATCAGGCGTTTTGCTTTGAAGTGGTGAAGTAAAAATGCAAGCGCGATATTTCCTTTCTCACCCTTTTCCAGATCATTTGATGCAGCTGACCATCCATATCTAATGTTCGCGCAGTAGTCCAGATTCTTGAACTTCCCGATTTAATCATTTTCACGTTTCCAAAACGTTTCATGGCTAAAACCATTTGGCCATCCTCTCCCCTTCTCACATCCGTTCTCCAGCCGATTTGTTTTCCCATTCTGGTATAGAAGGCAAGACTTGTTCCACCGGCAACTAATTCCGGACGGTTAATAGCACGCAGACCAATGGCGATATCTTTAAAGAACTCATAGCATGCGAGACTGAATCTCGACATGTTACCGTCAGGAAGGAAGGAGACACGACCATACGTACAAATAGCTTCTCCCTGCTCCATAGGTGCAATCATCTGATGTACCCAATCCGGAGGATAAATACTATCGGCATCAGCGCATAAATGATACTTTCCTTTTGCCATTTGTAAACCCGCATCTCTGGCATATCCTACACCTTGCAAGGGCTGAAAAACCGATTTAACACCGCAGCGGTCCAAAATTTCCTGCGTACGGTCGGTGGAGTTATTATTGGCTACAATGACTTCCACGGGATATTCCGTATTCAAGGCCGCCAGTGAAGAAAGTGATTTTAAAATCGTTTTCTCTTCATTGTAAGCAATTACTACAATACTCACCAGAGGATTTTTTGAATTCTGACGGGAAAAACCATCTTTAATTCTCTCAATGATTTCCACCGGAATATCATCTACGGAATTATAACTAATGTAATGTTGTTTTACCCATTTCGGCATCCATGGTTGATACATACTGCAGCTATTTATTTGATTACAAACTAGTGGTTAATACGAAAAGAAATGTTCGAAGTTTCAGCCTTTATTACAATCTATTTGTCTTTTGTACTGACTATCTTTGTGCATGCCCCGGTATTTCGCTCATCTCTCCTATAAGGGAACACATTTCCATGGATGGCAATTGCAGCCGAATGCAGATACCGTTCAGGAGCGGTTGAACAAGGCTTTAAAGACCATTTGCAGGCAAGATGTTGAAACAGTTGGTAGTGGCCGGACAGATACCGGAGTCCATGCAACTCAATTCTTTGCCCACTTTGATTTAATAGAAGAACTGAAAGATCCGGCCCACATCACCATTCAGTTAAATGCAGTCCTTCCCGCCGATATCCGGGTTTTTGAACTTATTCATGTAAGTCGTGAGGCACATGCGCGGTTTGATGCCACACAGAGATCCTACAGCTACTATATCTTACAGGAGCCGGATGCTTTTCTCTACGAGTATGGCTGGTTTCAACACCTTCAGCCGGATATTGAAATAATGAATAATGCAGCGCGTCTTTGCCTTGATCGCGAAGACTTTTCCTGTTTCAGCAAAAGCGGTGGACAGCAACTTACCAACAACTGTCATATTCAGGAATGTCGATGGATAAAGGAAGGGAAATGGCTTCGTTTCACTGTTACGTCTAACCGTTTCCTTAGAGGGATGGTGAGAGCTATGGTGGGCACCTTTTTGGAAGTGGGAATGGGAAAAATCAGTGAGCAGGAGTTTGCGGATATACTACGTAGTGGAGACCGGAAGCAAGCAGGTCAGGCAGTACCACCGCAAGGACTCTTTTTAGAGGAAGTATCGTACCCCTATTTCAATGGAAAACGTGTATTCCCTTTTAACAAATGAGTACAGCCGGAAAAGCCTTTGATGGTAATTTATTAAAAAGGATATTCCGATATGCGTCGCCCTACAAGAAGATTTTCAGGTCGGCACTTTTGCTGACCATTGCACTCTCCTTATTGGGTCCGGTAAGACCATTAATGACGCAACAAATACTGGATCATTATATCGCCGGCGAAAATGTTAAGGGAATCATATGGATGAGTATGGGCATGATTGGCGTCCTGATCCTGCAATCCTTTTTACAATTTTTTCATTCGTGGAACACCAATCTTCTGGGACAAAAAGTCATTCGGGATCTCAGAAATACGCTCTTTGAAAAAATGCAAAGTTTCAATTTGCGTTTCTTCGATAAAACGCCCATAGGCACCAGCGTGACCAGAAGTGTATCAGATATGGAAACGGTTGCCGATATTTTTTCGGAAGGATTAATTATCATTATAGGCGACTTCCTTCAATTGACAGTCATCATCACCGTTATGTTTATCGTGGACTGGAGATTGGCGTTGATCAGTCTTTCTACCATTCCATTGCTCTTTATCGCGACCAATATTTTTAAGAATAAAATCAAGGAAACTTTTGGTGAAGTTCGTACGCAGGTAGCGGCCCTCAACACCTTTGTACAGGAGCATCTTACCGGAATGAGAATGGTGCAGGTTTTTGGGAGGCAGGAAGAAGAATTAAGCAAGTTCAAAGCCATCAATCACCTGCATCGTAAAGCGAATAATCGTTCGGTTTGGTATTATTCTATTTTCTTCCCTGTGGTAGAAATACTTTCAGCAGTTTCCATTGGATTAATTGTTTGGTGGGGAGCGGGAGGCGTAATCAGAGAAGAAGTCACCTTTGGAAATCTCATCGCCTTTATCATGTACATCAATATGCTCTTCCGGCCTATACGGGAGCTGGCTGATAAGTTCAATACCTTACAAATGGGAATGGTGAGTTCAGAACGCATTTTCAAAGTGCTGGATGAAGAAGAAGTAACAGTAGATGAAGGAAAACGCGCCCCGGAAAAAATACAAGGTTATATTGAGTTTAAAGATGTTTGGTTTGCCTATGATTTTGATAAGGAAAAACCGGAGGAAGCCAATTGGGTCTTGAAGGGAATAAGTTTTAAAATCTTACCCGGAGAAATCATCGCCCTGGTGGGTGCCACAGGAGCAGGAAAATCTTCCATTATCAATCTGCTCAACCGGTTTTACGAAGTCAGCAAAGGAGAGATTTTGATTGACCATGTAAACATCAAAGAATACAAACTTCATCTGTTACGAAAACATATCGGTATGGTGCTACAGGATGTGTTCCTCTTTTCAGATTCGGTAATGAACAACATTACACTCTACAATAGTTCAATATCAGAAAAACAAGTGCACGAGGCAGCCATTAAACTGGGCGCTTCTGCTTTTATAGAGCAATTGCCTGAAAAATATCATTTCGTCGTCCAGGAACGCGGTAGTGTATTATCGACCGGTCAGCGACAACTCATTTCATTTATCAGAGCTTATGCCTACAATCCTTCCATCTTAATCCTGGATGAAGCCACTGCCAATGTAGATTCTGAAACGGAAGACCTTATTACTAAAGCAACGGAAAACATCACTTCAAAAAGGACTTCTATTGTCATTGCGCATCGATTAGCAACCATACAAAACGCTCATAAAATTATGGTCATGGATCATGGGGAGATCATGGAAAGCGGTTCACATAAAGAGCTATTGGAGAAAAGCGGCCATTATAAAAAACTATTTGAAATTCAATTTAATACACTGAACAACTAGCCGTAAATTTTAAACCATACACTATCAATACTTTACATTGAGCATACATTTCTTTTTGCCTATATTTGCAAGTAGTTATGACTACTAAAAAGAGAGTATTAATGGCCATGAGCGGAGGGATCGACAGTTCCGTTGCTGCCATACTTTTACATCAGGCGGGTTATGAGGTGGTAGGAATAACCATGAAAACCTGGGACTATGCCGGAGCCGGAAAAAACGGAAAGGAAACCGGATGCTGTAGCCTCGACTCCATCAATGATGCACGAAGTATTGCTGTCCAATATGGGTTTCCTCATTATATTCTGGATATACGGGAAGAATTTGGAGAATCGGTGATTGACAATTTTGTAGATGAATACCTGGCAGGTCGAACACCGAATCCTTGTGTCATGTGCAATACGCATATCAAATGGGAAGCACTTTTAAAAAGAGCGGATATGTTAAAATGTGATCATATCGCCACCGGACATTATGCGAAAGTAAGAGAAGAAAATGGACGTTTTGTGATTTCCAGAGGATTGGATCCCGGTAAAGATCAGAGTTATGTTTTATGGGGTGTGACGCAGGAATGCCTCTCCCGCACACTCTTTCCTATTGGGGGTTATGAGAAGAGTGTGATCCGGCAAATGGCCCGTGATATGGGTTTGCACGATCTCGCGAATAAAAGTGAGAGTTATGAAATTTGCTTCATCCCTGACAACGACTATCGGTCCTTCCTGAAGCACCGGGTTCCGGATCTGGAAGATAAACTGGAAGGAGGTTCATTTATTGACAAGAACGGAAATATCCTTGGCAAACACCGAGGGTACCCTTTTTACACCATCGGACAGCGGAAAGGACTTGATATCGCAGTGGGTTCTGCCTTGTATGTTACCGAGATCATTCCAGATTCAAATACAGTTGTACTTGGAGATATCGAAGATCTGGAGCAGCAGAAAATGTGGGTGAGAGATGTAAATCTGGTCAAATATGATCAGCTTCCTGATGACCTTGAAGTATTGACAAAGATCCGTTATAAAGATCCGGGTACCATGGGAAATGTGACCCAGCATGGATCACGTATTGAAGTAGGGTTCTATTCTCCTGTAAAGGCGGTTGCCCCCGGGCAAAGTGCTGTGTTCTACGAAAACGACGATGTAGTTGGCGGAGGATTCATTGAATTGACCAAAAAATCTTTGAACTAATTCATGAATAAATCGTAAAAAAGTTCTAAACTTACGCTCATGACATCCGTACTCAAGTACACCGCTCTGATTTCCCTTGCACTATTATTGAACTCCTGTAGCAAGGACGATGATGGAGGTCAGAATTCCCCGGTAGTCATTTCCGGCTGGGAATATTTTCCTGTTGATTCGGGAATGACACGTTATTATCAGGTGGACTCAGTATATTGGGATCCATTTACGGGAGTGCATGACACGGTCAGTTATGAATTAAAGGAAACTATAGCCGGAGATTTCATCGACAACCAGGGAAGAACAGCTCAGCGCATAGAGCGTTTCCGAAAGGACCTAAGCGGGAATTGGATAATTTATAAGGTTTGGTCGGCGGTACGCACCAACACCACGGCTGAAAATGTGGAAGACAATATCCGTATTCTGAAACTCACCTTCCCCTGCTCTACCGGTGTCAACTGGAATGGAAATGCCTATAATGCACTCGGCGAAAAAACATTTGAATACACGACCTGCAATGTTGGTGGGTCATCCTATTCGCTTCAATTCACTCAAACATCTACCGTTAATCAGGATGATGAACCCGGAAATTTACTCAATGACCGAAATGACCTTGAGAAATACGCAGCGAATATTGGAATGTACTACCGGTTGAATTCATTCGTTGAGTTCAATTTCATTTCCGGCGACACTGTTTCCGGATTCATCTATACTGAAAAGTTAACCTCCTATACCCTATGAAATTCAAATTGATTATTCTTAGTCTGATCTCGCTTCTGACACAAATTACAAAAGCACAGGATCGCTATGTGATTCTGTTTTCAGATAAGAATAATTCACCTTACTCTATTTCCAATCCTTCACAGTTTCTTTCTCAACGTGCCATCGACCGCAGGAATTTGCAAAGTATTTCCATTGACAGTAGTGATCTGCCCGTGAATCCATCCTACGTGCAAGGCGTGATGAATACCGGTGCACAAATATTGAATACGAGTAAATGGTTCAATGCGGTCATTATTCAAACGGCCAACCCTTCTGTACTGGCTGCTATCAACCAATTGCCATATGTTGTTTCAACTACCACCGTTGGACGAATTGCTGCTCCTTCAGATAATGACCCGAAATTTGGCAAAGAACAGCTGATGACGAAGAGTACCATGCGATCGTCACAAACCACCTCAACAAGTTCGCTGAGTTATGGCTTTGGTTATGATCAGGTAAACATGTTAGGATTGACACAACTGCACAATGCCGGATACACGGGGACAGGCGTGTTGATTGCAGTGCTGGATGCGGGATTTCTGGATGCCCCTTTAATGACTTGCTTTAATCACCTATTCACAAACAATCAGATCAAATACACATGGGATTTTGTAGATAATGAAACGGATGTATATGACGACCATTATCATGGTGCTGCGGTGCTCTCCTGCATTGCCGCCTATGTTCCCGACACATTGATTGGTACTGCACCCGATGCGGATTTTATTTTACTACGTTCAGAAGATGCCAATTCAGAATATATCATTGAAGAATACAACTGGTCAGTAGCAGCAGAATTTGCGGATAGCGCCGGTGCGGATATTATTAATAGTTCATTGGGATATACCCGCTTTGATGATTCCACACAAAACCATTTTTACGCGGACATGAACGGTGACCTGAATCCTTCCACTATAGCTGCAGATATAGCGGCTAAAAAAGGAATGGTGGTATTAAACAGTGCAGGCAATGAAGGAGCTTCTTCCTGGAATTATATCAGTGCGCCTGCTGATGCAGATTCTATTCTTTCTATAGGAGCTGTGGATCAATCCGGGAATTATGCCAACTTCAGTAGCAATGGTCCAACTGCTGATGGCAGAGTGAAGCCGGATGTTGCTGCTGTGGGGCAAGGAACCTGGTTGTATTCCCCTTACAGTAGCAATCAGGCTGTGCAGGGAAATGGCACGTCCTTTTCCTCACCGGTGATGGCAGGTGCTGTTGCATGTCTTTGGCAGGCCTGGCCTCAAAAGGGTAATATGGACATCATTCGGGTCGTAAAAAGAAGTGCGAGCCAATTCTCTAACCCGGATACTTTATTAGGCTATGGCATTCCTAACTTCTCACTGGCCAATAGTTTTCTAGATCTGGAAGAATATTCAATTCCTTCGAATATTATTCTTCATGCATTCCCGAATCCCTGGCAGGGAAATACTCCTCTTACCCTTTTGTATTATGCGTCTGGGGGAGCAACAAAGGCAACGATGAAAATATTCGATCTAACCGGCCGTTTGACTTATGAAAATAATTTCAATGTGATTAACGGAGCATACAATCAGCTACAATTGACTCCGGAGCTTTCCAATGGCTGCTACATCATTGAAATCAATGATGAGTTTTCAGTAAATTCAATCAAGTTAATCCGACTTTAGTTTTTAAGCAGCCAGAGCATATAAGCCGATTATTCCCGCGATAAAATAAGGAACCAGAGTAGCCGCACCGGAATAATCCTTTGTAACCCGTAGACCGAAAATCAACATGATCATGGTGAGTGTAGAAAACCAGGCTCCCCAACGGGCGATGTATGGATTATCGCTTATCAACACATGAATGGCACCAATAAAGGACAATGCACCACTGATGAGTTCAAAAACGGTGAGGGAGATGAACAAAAATCCCACATAGCTATATAAAGCATTTTTAACAAATTTCTGCCTTATCCATCCTGATTCGGTTTTGTAATTAATCATCTTATCAATTCCCGATTGGAGAAACACAATCGCCAGAAACGCTGAACAAAAAAATCCGGCCCAGTTAATATCTTGAAGTATCATAATTTAATATTGAAAGGCTAAGATATATAAAATATCAATAATTGAACGGCAGAATTTAACGAGGAAATTCTACTTTCCATCCACTTAAATTTTCAACAGGTCAAAACGCTTATTCAGAATGGTTGACGCATCGGCTTTCAGCCATTTTTCAAGGAGGGTTGCATAGATATTTCTAAAGTCGATCGTATACTGTAAATCGCCTTGATCCAGCATTGACAAAGAGGACATCTCGTTATACATACCCGGTTTATTCAATGCCCCGCCATTCAGGAAAACGCAATTGGCTTTTCCATGATCTGTTCCTCCGCTGGCATTTTGTTCCACTCTTCGCCCGAACTCCGAAAAGGTCATGATCAGGGTATTGTTCCATTTGCCCGAAACTTTTAACTCTGCGGCCAAAGCCCCCATTCCTTCACTATAGATCTTCAATAAGCGCTCCTGCTGATTCTTTTGATTGTTATGTGTATCGAATCCACTAAGCGAGACATAGTACACCTTAGTTTCCCCACCACTGCTGATCAACTCTGAAATCAATTTCAGGTCTTTTCCGAATGCCGTATCCGGGAAAGTAGTCTTGGCTTTATAAATTCTTGATTTATTGTAGAGATAGTTCACGGATTGCTTCGCCTCAGAAAGCACTTTATACAAATAGGAAACCTGTTCCTGTTCCAGATGGTGGTGATCCACATCGGCTAATTGTCCGATGAGTGTTCCCGACAATGCCTTATTCATTTTTTCCGGATGAGAAACCGCGAATCCGTTAACAGTATTGCCTTTTAACGCCAGACTTAATGAATCATCTACTTCGACAGCAGTATGCGGTAAAGCGCATCCGTCACATTTTGCATCCAGATATCGACCGATCCAACCGGTTTTGAGATATTCATTGCTCTCGCTCCCGGTCTGCCAAATATCCATGGCTCTGAAATGAGATCGGTCGGGATTCGGATAGCCTACATTATTTAAGATGCACATTTCACCCTCTTTAAAAAGCCGCTCCATATCTTTTAACACCGGATTAAATCCGGAACTATCCGCTATTTTAATAATGTCCTTCTCAGGTAAGGATATGCCGGGTCGCAAACTATAATACAGGTCATCGCGGAATGGAATCACCGTATTCAATCCATCATTTCCACCGGAGAGTTGTATCACGATCAGCACTTTCTCTTCGGAGGAAGATGATAAATTTAAACCGGGAAACCCCTTCAAAAATCCGGGGATTAATGTCGCCGCGGAGGCGAGGGCACTCTGCGTTAAAAATTTTCTTCTGTTTATATACATCATTTAGCCGACCTGATATTCAGGTAATGTGGTCAGATACATCAACACTTCTTTTATATATACACTTCGGTCATTAATTGATGAAACGGGTCGAAACAGGGACCGTAATGCAGGAGAAACCGGGACTGCCATCATCCATTGAGCGAGCGCATCAAAAAGCTGATCGTCCTTCACTTCTTTAAAATGCGTAATGCAATGCATGAGATTTGCTTCATTCTTTTGTTTGGGTCTGATCAACTGAACATCAAATGCATTATTATTATCTCCTTCCTGTTTTGGCAACTGATCCGGAATTTCATCATTCAACAGGATACGTCCCATCCGCATGCGAAAGGACAAAGAAGAACTATCGATCCAGTTTCTTCCTCCGGGCCAACCCGCAACATTCGGCGGATTGAACAACACCTGGCCTAATAATTTCTGAAATCCGATGGCCACATTTGGATTGGCAAATTCCACTTTAAAATCGCGTATGAGCGGTACCATCAATTCGATTGGAGATTTAATAAGTGCTCCATAATAGGTTGTGCTATAAAACCATTCTGAGAGGAACACTTCCCGCAGCAGCACCTCTATCTCAAATCCGGATTGATAAAATTTTTCTGCCAGAAGATTAATTCTATTCGCATCCAATTTTTCACTTACAAAAGCCTTCCAAAATTTACCGGTAATAAATAATGCTGTTTGCTTTTGTTTCAATAAAATCTCAATAATGTCGTCGCCTGTAAATGTTCCGCTCTTACCTAAAAACTCCTTGGTGGAATCATCATGGATTCTCTCCCTGAACTCAAACATCCCCTCCCGGTTAAATGTCCAACCTGTGAATGCTCTGGCTGCTTCAGTGACATCTTTTTCTGTATAATTTCCATGTCCCAATGTAAACAACTCCATGACTTCACGAGCGAAATTTTCATTGGGATGCGCTTTTCTATTCTGTTGATTATTTAAAAACTGTAACATTGCCGGAGATTTTGAAACTTCCAGCAATAGCGTTTTGAAATTACCCAGTGCATGTTTCCTGATTATATTATTCAGTTGCTGAGCGAATAACGGATTCCCCGAACGACAGGCAAAGTGATTCGCCCAAAACAAGGTCATTTTCTCTCTTAACACCGCCTTGCCCGAGACCATTCTGTTCAACCAGGCAAAATTCAGGTCTTTTATCAATTGTTGCCGTGACAACACCTCCCCTACTTTTGGATTCATGAAATCAGGGGTAGTGTACTTTTCATCCTTACCGATAACCTGCAGAGGAGTGAAATCAACAGCATCCTGCCACAACCATTCATAAGATTGATTTAAAGATCTATTTTGATGAAGACCCGTTAATGGCATTCCAAAACCTGCTCTGGAAAATAAATGTAAAATACTTTTGGGAACCATGCGATTTTGATACTTTATACTTCAGGTAGTTTAACGCAGTAAAATAATTAATATTTCTCTGCTACAACATTACGAAGTAAAAAATCTCATTTTATATAATTCTTCCAAGAAAATCGCAATTTAAAAGAAATATGAAATACGGAAATTTATAACAAATGTGATACAATATTCATAAAATCAACTTCACAATAGACAATTAACCGGTGTTCACCAATCACCCTTCTCCTTCCAACTCATATCTGATCTCAGCCGGTAAGGAACTTAGTACATGTTGAATTTCAGCAGGTGTGACATGTCTTGACAATACTTTGAACACGGCTTTGATGGCATCATCCACGGCACCTTCATAAACGAAATCTTTTAATGCTGCAAAGTCATCTTCCTTCATCACCTCCGTTCTGAAATCTTCAATATGCTTAATTTTTGAAGGATTCATTCTCACTTTCCATCCATCAACATAGACAGCTTTGATGGCCATTGGAAGCTGTGAAAGAAACTGAAAGGATTCCTCAACGGTTAAACGGTTTCGCAGCGCTCTGAGCACACACCGCAGCATTCTTCCCGCTCTATCAGTATCGTCAGTTTTCAATTCCCTGGCCACTTCCGCTACGAAAGCTTTGCCTTTAGTCGCGTAATCATCAAATCTCAGTCCCATATATTAAAGAATTATTTTAGTAATGCTGTCCGGTAGAATTTTGAAGTTCTAAAAATAGAAAAATTCTGCTTTCAAAAAAGCAGCTTTCACAAAAATTAAAAAAATATTCAAAGAAAAACGATGTGGTCCTGAAGCAGTAACCTCATCGAAAACCTGTCTTTCAATCGGAATAAATGAATCTGAAACGTTTAATAAAGGGGATAAACGGAAACTTATCCGCGCTTATCCCCCTATTCAAGCGATATTATTTTATATCTATTTTGCAAGGAAGCCAATCAACTCTTTTCTGAGGTCATTGAAAATCTTCTCGTAAGTATCGACCTGATCTCTCATATTCGTATGGTCATCCCATTTCAGGCGATCAGCGGCAACTTCATTCTTCTTTAGATGGTCTTCAATTACATTTTCATATTCCTTTACATTATGCCTCAAAATATCATTTTGTTCATCCTGTACGATTAGTTGATTTTGAAAATGTTCTACCAGAGCAAGAACTTCCTTGCTGGTATTCTTTTCTGTAACCTGTTCCAGACGATGACGCATAATTTTAATCTCATCCTTATAAAATGCGATTTTATTCAACCACTCACGGTGTTCAGCGTGTAAATCGTAAACATATTTCTTTTCCATAATATTTTGGGGTTTTACATTGCTAAGTTCCTGCGTTTAGTGTTCAAGGGGTATGACTTAATTAAGCAAGAGGAATGACAAGAATCATCTGAAATGATTTTGATAACTTCTCCTCCCGTTTAGACCTCGAACGTGTATAAAGTTAAATAGAAATGGTTGAGTTCAAATAATTTATTGTGGAATAATAGCCATTTGAAGACAGCAGAAGGAATGCAAAATCACATAAACAAGTCATAAATATTTATATAACAACTTCTTACAAACCTAACAGGGAAAGGCTAAATCACTTTACAAAGGATAACCTCTTCGGCAAATTCAAAGTAGAAGTGTTTGGAAATTATCATATTTGTGAAGGGTTGGACATTTTAACCCTTGTAGTGATAGTAAAAGTTAAACGAATCATCAGTTTTAAGTCACAACTTCATTAGCGGTTAGAATGAAAGGTAAAGTTAAAATTACACTTATTGTATTGTTGGTTATGGCCATCGGGACAGAAGTATTCCTGAGATACTATTTTGGATTTTGTGATACCGTCCTGATGAGAGAAGATGCGCATTACGAATATATTCCCCAGGCCAATCAACAGCGATTCAGGTTCAGAAATCATATATTTTACAACTCTTTATCGATGCGTAGTGAAGAAGTGGATACCGGTGCAGTTAAAATTTTAGGGTTTGGGGACTCCATTATCAACGGTGGTGTTTTAACCGATCAGGAAAGTCTTGCCACTACTATTCTCACCGATACGCTCAGCAAAATCAGGAACAGAAGAGTACAGTTTTTAAATATTGCTGCAGGAAGCTGGGGTCCTGATAACTGTTACGAATACATGAAGCAGCATGGAGATTTCAATGCAAGACATATTTATTTATTCGTCAGTTCACACGATGCTTATGACAATATGGACTTCCAAAAAATTGTGGGTGTAAGTGAAAGTTTCCCTGACCAACAATATCCTTTTGCCTTGATGGAATTAATGGACCGATACCTTCTTCCCCGGCTGGGATTTACCAATGAGCATGAGGGGAACGATGTTGGTAGCCTGGGAATAGATAAAAAGCAAAATGACAGTAAATTCAACCCGGGATTTGAATCCTTTCTGAATTACACGCAATCCCATCAGATCGCGCTCACCATTTACCTTCATGCGGAATATTCAGAACTGGAAGCCGGCGAATACAATGAACAGGGAAAGGAAATAATTTCATTTGCAGAGAAAAACAATATTCAACTAATTAAAGAATTGGATAGTAATTTTGAAGCCGGTGATTACAGGGATTTTATTCACCTGAATGAAAGCGGTCAACGAAAAATGGCTTCACTTATATTAAAAAATGAAATTGAAGCAAATACTTCCGTAAACTAGAAGTTTTCTTTGCGTCCGCTTATTTTCCGGGAACCTGCATTCTATAGCCTCAAGGCGGATTCACTTCCCAATCCAATACTTTTTATGCAGTTAGATTGATTAAATTTGCGCATCGATGTCAAGCGCTGCAGCATTTAATGAGTTACTAAAGCAAGATCCTATATTCAAGACGATCATTGCTGTTTTCAAAAAAAATCAAATCCGGGGATATCTCATTGGAGGGTATGTACGTGATCTTATACTGGGACGACCTTGTAAAGACATTGACATTACAATTTTGGGCGATGGAATTCACGCAGCAGAATTGGTCGCTGAGGCGCTGGGTTATTCCAAAGGTCAGGTTACGGTTTTTAAAAACTATGGCACAGCCCTCATTAAGCACAAAGATCTTGATATTGAATTTGTTGGGGCAAGGAAGGAGTCATATGCTCACCATTCGCGCAAACCGGTAGTTGAAAACGGCACCCTGGAGGATGATCAAAACCGTCGCGATTTTACTATCAATGCACTTGCCATCAGTTTAAATGAGAATGACACAGGCCATTTGCTGGATCCCTTTGATGGTTTGGGCGACCTCACCAGGAAATTAATTCGAACACCATTAAATCCTGAAATCACTTATTCCGACGATCCTCTTCGAATGCTCAGGGCGATCCGCTTTGCCACACAACTCGACTTTCAAATTGATCAGGTATCTTTTCAAGCCATCTTCACCCAACGCCAACGCATTAGCATCATCAGTGGGGAAAGAATCATTGATGAAATTAATAAAATTTTACTTTCCAAAGTTCCTTCAAAAGGGTTCCTTTTACTGAGAAGCTCAGGTCTTCTGCCCATCATTTTTCCTCAGCTTTCTGCATTGGAGGGCGTAGAAACGGTGCAGGGCAAAAGTCACAAGGATAATTTCTTTCATACGCTGGAAGTCCTGGACAATCTCGCCCGTACTTCTGATGATCTTTGGCTGCGTTGGGCGGCTTTGCTGCATGATATTGCCAAACCTGCCACAAAAAGATTTGAACCACAGCATGGCTGGACCTTCCATGGACACGAAGACAAAGGGGCCAGAATGGTTCCTCAAATTTTCCGACAACTAAAGCTTCCATTGAATGAGAAAATGAAGTATGTGCAAAAACTTGTGTTACTTCATCTGCGTCCCATTGTGCTGGCAAAAACTGAAGTCACTGATTCAGCAGTGCGCCGATTGCTTTTTGAAGCCGGTGATGACATCGAAGATTTAATGAAACTTTGCCATGCAGATGTCACCACAAAAAATGAATATAAGCAAAAGAAATACAAGGCAAATTTTGAATTGGTCCAGCAGAAGCTGATCGAAGTAGAAGAGAAAGACAAGGTTAGAAACTGGCAACCTCCTATAACCGGAGAGCAAATCATGGAAGAGTTTGGCCTGAAACCGGGGAGAGAAATTGGCATCATCAAAAACACCATCAGAGATGCGATTCTAGATGGAGATATCCCAAATAATTTTGATGATGCTTACAAATTAATGCTCGAAAAAGCAAATGAATTGGGACTTACCCCTGTTAGAAAAAAATAAGCTTAATTTCACTTTTCTTCTTGTCAGTTAAATGAAGCCTTTTATATTTGCATCAAGATAACCTGATCATGCCAGTTGTATACCGATTCCGTGTCGCCTTCGAAGATTATGATGAAATCACGAGGGATATTGAAATTAAAAGCACTCAATATTTCAGCGACCTGCACCATACCATACAGTCTTCCATAGGTTTTGACAACTCAAAGCCGGCCTCTTTCTATATGAGTAATGATCATTGGCTAAAAGGTCAGGAGATTTCTCTGGATGAAAGAAAGGATAAGGATGGTAACAAAGCTTTATTAATGGAGGAAGCACGGTTATGTGATTTTATTGCTGACCCGCATCAAAAAATTTACTACGTTAGTGACCGCGATTCCAACTGGACCTTTCGTATCGAATTGATAAAAATTATTCCTAAAGGAGACGAGACCATCCATTTTCCGCTATGTGTAAAGTCCATTGGCGAAGCTCCGAAGCAATATGTAGTGGTACCGAATATTAAACTATCTGCAATAGAATCCGAAGAGTTTGAAAAATTAATTTCACCTTTAGACGATGATGCCGAGGATATAGTTGAAGAAACCGATAACCTGATGGAAGAAGCGGAAGAGGGAGTGGAGTTGGATGAAATAGAAGGAATGAGTGAAGAAGGCGAAGAAGTGGAAGCGGAAGATGGTGATGGTGAAACAAGCTTCAATGATGCTGAAGATGAAAGTAAGGAAGAATATTAGATTTCATTTTTTGTTACTTAGCGCTTTTAGCGCACTAATTTTGTTTTTTATATTACAGTGATCAGGTTTCTCTAAATACTGCACGATGACAGGCGATAGACCCATTTTGATTGTTATAGCGGGTCCCACAGCCTCAGGAAAAACGAAGCTGGCGATAGATATTGCGGAGTTTTATGCTACCGAAATTATCTCAGCAGATTCAAGGCAATGTTATCGGGAGTTGACCATTGGAACTGCCAAACCATCACCCGAAGAATTGTCAAGTGTTCCCCATCATTTTATTAATTCACATAGTATCACCGAACACTTCAGTGCCGGACAATTTGCTGAACAATCTTCCACATTACTTACAGCCTTATTTAAGAAAAATAAAGTGGTGGTGGCAGTTGGAGGAACAGGTCTTTATATAAAAGCATTGACAGAAGGGTTTGATGAAATGCCGGAGTTAGATGCAGCCATTCGAATTCAATTGAACCAACTCTATGATCAGGAAGGGTTGGCTCCGATTCAAAAGATCGTTGCTGAATCTGATCCGGTTTTTTACGATCAGGTCGACAAAAATAATCGCGCCCGACTCATCAGAGCAGCGGAAGTGATTTTGAGTACGGGTAAACCTTATTCCAGTTTTCGTATAGAGAAAGTGAAAGACCCCTATTTTACCGAGCTCAAAATAGTTATTGATTGGCCACGTGAGTTGCTCTATGAACGCATCAATTTACGTGTTGACCTCATGATGAACGAAGGGCTATTGCAAGAGGTGGAAAGTTTGCTCCCTTTTAAAGAACATAATGCTTTAAAAACGGTCGGTTATACAGAGCTTTTTGAATATCTGGAGGGTAAATTCACATTGCCGGAGGCTGTGGAAAAGATAAAACAGCATAGCCGGAATTATGCGAAAAGGCAGCTGACCTGGTTCCGGAATCAGGGGAATTATAGCTTTGTGGACCCTGCGGAAACCCTCGCCTTATTGAAATACCGGGTGAACCTGAAATAATTGCACTTTTCTAAGATAATACAGTCCCAAAGCCTCTATTTTAATTTCTTAATGGAACTAAGAATTGATTTTCTTAAGTTTGTAGATACATCCTACACAAACATGAAACGAATTATTACACTCCTTGCTATCCTTTGTTCTTCGCAGCTCGTCTGGTCACACGGTGATATTCACCATGACTTTGACCCTCTGCAACAACGGTTTATGAATGACAGCCGTAGACTTCCTGATTATAAATATCAGCAATCCTTACGAGAGCAACCCTCCTGGAAACAATTTATCCAACAAAACGGAGATTGGTGGGTGCAGTTCAATGAAACCAATGCCCGTCCACATAGGGCTTTTGGAACTCCAATTGATATGCAGTTGACCTCTTCCCCTGCAGCTGCCGGTCTTTATTTCCTTAACACCTATTTACCAAACTATCTGCCTGCAAGTGTTAGTCTGGAATTTATTTCAGCTCCTGTCTCCAAGAAATATATCCATACCAACTACATTCAAAAACACAACGGACTTGAAGTTTTATGGAGCCGTGCTACCGTGAAAATGACGCACGATATGAAAGTGGTGATGTTTGGTCTGGATGTCTACGATGATATTAACATCTCTACCACTCCTACCATCACTTCTGCGCAAGCCATTACGGAAGCTTCCAAAGGAATAGTATCTGCTATCACCGGTACTTTCGCTCAACCTGATCTGAAAATCCTGCCTGTACCCGGATACAGAGGGAATAAATACCACCTGGTATATGAAGTCAACATCAGAACATCAGCTGACGGACAAACGCCTGACGATTATTATACGCTGGTAGATGCGATGACAGGTGAAGTATTGTACAGAACGGATAAGATTGTCAGTTTTGCTAATTCCGACATTACCATGACCGGAACAGTTTATCCTACTCATCCCTACAATGCTACTGCTATCGTAAATCTTCCTTACCTAAAAATAACTGTAGGCGGAACCGATTACAATACCGATGTAAATGGACTACTGAATTTGCCCAATACAAGTCCATTCAACGCTACTTTCACATTGGCAGGTCCATGGGCTACTGTGTATACCGGAGCCACCAGCACAGCCGTTCAGAGCTTTACTTCAACTGTTAATCCCGGCCCCAACACCATTAGCTTTGACAATAGTTCAACCGTTCGGCATTTATCTGCATATTACCATACCAATGTCGTCCATGATTTTATGAATTCCAAACTTGCTTCTTTTACCGCCCTTGATTATCCATTGGATGTACGGGTGGACAGAACCGATGGAACATGCAACGCTTTTTATAATGGAACTTCAATTAATTTCTACACCACAGCGGGTGGTTGCTACGCGCTCAGCATGGTGGCAGATGTTATTTACCATGAATACGGACACGGCATAACGGATAAGTTTTGGGATGCAAATGGTCTCAGCTTCAGTAATGGCGGAATGGGTGAAGGCTATTCGGATGTATGGGCCATTTCTATCACCAATAATCCGGTTCTTGGAATAGGATTTAGTGATACGGATCCTACCAGCAATGTCAGAAATTACGACTTCAATAATAATGTTTCCCGTAAAGTTTATCCACAAAATATAATTGGCGAAGTACATGCTGACGGTGAAATTATTGCCGGCGCCTGGTGGTCGACAGCTTTGCTTTTAGGTTCTACTCCACTCATGACCGACCTCTTTACTGAATCGCATTACGGACTTGCCAATGGACCAAATGGTGCGGAAGGACAAGTGTACACCGATATCCTTATTGACGCCTTACAAGCTGACGATACGGATGGAAACCTGAACAATGGTACGCCTAATATAACGGCTATCACTCAAGGTTTCGCACAGCATGGAATCACCTTGTTATCGAACGCTACCTTAAACCATACTCCGGTGGTTACTTCGACACCGGGGATTGATGTTACCTTGAATGCATCTCTCACCAACCTGCAATTTGCATGGGCTTTAGCAGGAGTAAAAGGAGCTTATAAAATAAATAACGGATCATGGAATCCATTTACATTAGCCAATACCGGTGGAAATAGCTATTCCGGAACTATTCCTGCTCAGCCTGCCGGGACATTGATCTCTTACTATATTGGTATTGAAGATATCAACGGAATATTGTCGAATGTACAACCGGTAGGTGCTAACGTAACCGCCAATCCGAACATCCCTTACTTTACCATGGTTGGATTCAACCTCATTTTTACTGATGATTTTGATATTACCAGTGGTCAATGGGTGGAAGGATTAGCTACGGATGGAGCAACAACAGGAATGTGGGAACAAAATGGTCCGGAGCAAACACTAGTGGGCGCAGGAGTGGTGCAGCCTAACTATCAGGTGACGCCGGGCGGCTTTGTTTGTTATGTAACAGGTGGTGTTGCCGGAACTACCGGAGCCGGAGACTATGACGTCGATGGCGGTGCAACAACACTGACCTCTCCCACCTATGATTTATCCTCCTACACGAACCCCACTTTTGAATACTACCGTTGGTATACAAATGATCAGGGTGCTACTCCGGGCACAGATTTCTGGCAGGTTTATATTTCGAATGATGGCACGAACTACATCCCCGTAGAATACACCACTGTAGCTGATCATAGCTGGCGCCGTTTTGTTTTCAGAGTTACGGATTACCTGCCTACCAGTTCCACTTTTACAGTAAGATTTATAGCTGAAGATGCGAATGCAGGAAGTTTAATTGAGGCATTAATGGATGAATTTTCATTGTACGATGGCCCAAGTACTACTTCTATTGCAGAAAATAATGACTTCACTTTACTCCAGGTTTGGCCCAATCCTGCTCAGGACCTTCTGCAAGTAAACTGTGTTCTTAAAAATGCAGCCGCGTATCAATTGAATATTACAGATGCAGTAGGAAAAGTGGTTCATTCGGAATACATAAAACTAAACGCTGGAAATTCAAGTTTACAGCTTCCCGTTCATCAATTAGCGAATGGATTCTACCATTTAAGTTTAATGGGTGAAAAAGGAACAAAGAATATTAAATTCTCCGTCGCACACTAAGAATAAGTCAATATAATCAGATAGGCCCCGGGTAATTCCGGGGTTTATTTGTTTATGGCCAATGCGAAATGGTGACTGGTAATATTGAATCCGTAATTTAAATAGAAACGATGCGCATCATAGCGGTTGGCTCCTAAACCGGAGTCGAGATGGATCTGATTACACTGATGTGCCATTGCCACTGCCTTTACATGATCCAATAGTTTACCTGCATATCCTTTTTTCCGATATTCTTCTATTGTGGAAAGGTCATCAATATAAATAGCCTTGCCCCAATGCAGATGTTCGGTAAAACGATAACCCAATGCCGCAGCAATCACTCCTTCAGCTTCAAAACCGATCAAATGATATCCATTTTGCATCATTTTCAAGAGAATTGGGACAATATTTTCTGAATTCAACTGTGGACGAAGTGCATTCATTACGGCAGTGGCACGCAATAACCCGGCTTCACTATTTATCTCTACAATCATTTTAGAATGTTATTTAAACAAATATAAATCCTTTGCAGAAAAAAAGCTGTCCAGCCACACCCTATAGTACCGGAACTAAGATTTCCTTTGTAATTTGGCAGCCGAAATCTGATAAAATGAGAACCACATTCTGTACATTCCTCCTGCTTTTTGCTTTTATTCATCATGCCTTACCTCAAAACCAGTTTATCAAGGAATACAGATTTCCCCAAAAAATAACGATTGCTGATGGTAATCCTTCTTCTCCCAATGCCTCGGTCTTTATTTATAAACTCGCTGAAGGCAATGGTAAAACACCTCGCAGTACTTCTTTTACCATAGAATTCGATCAGCAGTTACTGGTCAATACACGTGAGGTGAATCATGTGTTTAAGATTTCCTCCGGTTCACTTCGTTTAAAAGGAGATATTGAATACCGCGGCTTCGACATGTCGAATGAGTTGGTACCGGCTTCACTCGACTACCATCTTCGTCTGAAAAAAAGAAACGGCATTTTTCGTGATGTGCCTGTCTCGGTTTCTGTTGTAGAAGGAAAGCCGGAAAACGGAAGTTACAATAACCCCGACTCCGTGAACGAATTTAACAACTACGATCTGGTGAATCATGTTTTCAGGTTTGGCAATTCCAATGCTTTTGAAAATAAGATTAAAATCATCAACAACTATTTTGCTCAGATTGGAGTACTCGATCAGGGTTTTGCTTTACTGCAAACGGTTCAACCGGAGCAGGTAGATAATTTCAGGAACAATCAGCGAAATTTAGTGCTAGCTGAAAAATACCTGAGCGATACCGAAGCGATGCGTTTTGAGAATGGTCTGCCGCTTTCTAACGATGATCCGGGGCGAATGCTGGATAAAATCAATACTTATAAAACAGTTTTATTTCAGAAGAGGGCTGCCATGGAGCTGGTCTGGAGTACGTTGCATATGAATTTTTACGACAGGGGTGTTTATCAGTTGAAAAGAAATAATTTACCACGTGCACGCGAATTTTTTCTCTGGTCTCTCGAAGTAAATCCGCTCTTCTCCCCTTCCTTGCTTCAGTTGGCCATTATAGATTTTAAAACCGGTGATTTGCATGAAACGGTTTGTAAGGCAGATGATATTCTATATAGCCTGCCCACCGATCCTGAAACCAGAGGCATGACCTTTTCCTTACTGGAAGATGTATATCTCACTTATCTGGAAAGAGGACGTCAACATACCACAAAAAAAGATTTCAGAAAAGCATTGGATGATTTAGAATCTGCCAAAAGGATTTGTAATAAATATACTCAGGTAAGATGTTCTGAAGAGCTGACCGAAAGTTTTTCCGCTGCCAAAAAAGGAATCTACGATGAATATCTTGACGAAGCCCGGGACTTTGTCATCCTGAATGATCTGAACCGCGCTGAACGTTCCGCAGGCGATGCCATCCAATTTCAAATGGAAAACAGAACGTATCTGAAAGATGCCTCGGAAGCACAAGCCGTGTTAAAAGGAATCCGACAGAAACGATATGACCTTCTCCTTATAAAAGCGCATCGCTTCACCGATCAAAAAATGTACGATGCCGCTTTATCCTCCTATCAAATTGCGGATAGCCTGTTTGTCACTCAGGAGCTCACCGAAGGGAAAGATGTACGAAAACACATTTTGCTGGCTGCCCGTCCACGTAGTATCGAATTACTCTATGAAGGAGAAGGCCATGTGAAGAACAATGATCTCAAAGCAGCCCGTTCTTGCTACAAAAGATCCAACGAACTTCAATTGAAATACGGACTTCAAACTGATCCTGATATTGTTAAACATACTGCCTCTTTACGAAAAAGCATTTTCACCCAGGAATGCATCAATGTTCAGCAATATGCCGATTCCTGCTACAACAAAGGTCAGTTTTTTGAGATAGATGGAAAATACTTAGAAGCCAATTCTGCTTATGCATCCGGAATTTCAATCATTACTGCCAACAACGAATGTGCGATTTCAAAGGATAGTCTCGAAAGTGCATTACTTCAAATCAGGAATGCCGTCACTTACCTTGAATTGATGCAGCAAGTAAGAAAAGATCAGGACAATGGAAGTTACCAAAACGCCATTGATAATTTCATAAATGCATCTACTTATTTTCAGGAGATGAATGTGCAGCGGTATGGTTTTAATCATGATCCCGATGTGTACCGGTTTATCAGAGAGAAAGGAAGTTTGGGGCTTATCAATTACTCGGGTGACTGGTACCGTGAAAAAGGCGAACTGGACAATTCCTTAGCCATGTATAAACTCTTACTCGACCGGAATTACGATGCGCGTTTTCTTTCCGGATCATTATACAAGCTCGGACAAAAAGTCGGTCAAAAAGATAAACCTCTCAATCCCGGATCACGCTGGAAGGATCTGGTGAAACAATATACGGGCGGAGATAAAAAACTGAATCGTTTTAAAAAGGGATATAAAAAGGGATATAAAAAGGGATATAAAAAAGGGGGGTGAAAGGGATATAATAAGGGATATAAAAGGGATATAATAAGGGATATAAAAGGGATATAATAAGGGATATAAAAGGGATATAATAAGGGATATATTAAAGGATATAAAAAGGGGTATAAAAGGGATATAATAAGGGATATATTAAAGGATATAAAAAGGGATATAAGGGCTGAAAGGAAAATCCGGAACTACTCGAATGTAATTCCGGATTTGGTGATTTTTTAACTCCTATTTTGTCTTGGAAGCATCTGATAAAAACTTCGCGAGTCCGGAATCTGTTAAGGGATGTTTTAAGAGATCCAGGATAGGTTGCAAGGGACAAGTTGCTACATCCGCACCGAGTTCAGCACATTTAATGATATGTAAGGTATGACGGATAGAAGCCGCCAGCACCTGAGTCTCGTAACCGTAGGTTCCATAAATATGTACGATCTGTTCGATGAGTTCCAGACCATCAACTGAAATATCATCCAATCTTCCGATAAAAGGAGAAACATAAGTAGCACCGGCTTTAGCAGCTAACAATGCTTGTCCGGCAGAAAAAACGAGTGTGCAATTTGTCTTGACTCCACTCTGGGAAAAATAACGGATCGCCTTAATGCCATCTTTAATCATCGGCACTTTCACCACAATCTGAGGATGCAATTCTGCAAGTTCTTCGCCTTCTTTTACGATACCTTCATAATCGGTCGCGATCACTTCCGCGCTCACATCACCGCCCTTGGCAATCTCGCAGATATCAACATAGTGTTTTAAAATATTATTCTTCCCTTTAATGCCTTCTTTGGCCATCAGGGAAGGATTGGTCGTTACACCATCCAGAACACCCAGATCATAAGCTTCACGTATTTGATCCAGATTTGCAGTATCGATAAAGAATTTCATGTTTTTTGTGGATTAATGCGCAAAACTAACATTCTTAACTACGCAAATTTCATTTGTTAACAACACGTTTTGTTCAATGATTTTACTATTTTTGTCCCGGGTAAGTCTTATACGACCAGCTCCTTCGAACCTCCCCAGGACCGGAAGGTAGCAAGGATAAGAGGTTGAGCGGTGCGATGTAAGTAGCTTACCCATTTTTTTTTCATGCTTACTGAAAATCAGTTTTTTCCGAATACATTTTGAATTATTTTTGCAACAATGGAATCCCCACCCCTATTGAAAACATCATTGAACTATGGCGCCCTCAGCGGCCTCGGTAGTTTCATTGTTTTTTTCATCCTTATCTCTCTCGGTAAAAACCCTTTAGGTCCTGCATCCTGGGCCGGTGCGTGGATACCCATACTCTTTATGGTACTGGCTACCAGACATTACCGTGATCATGAAAACAACGGATTTGTCTCCTATTGGCAGGCATTCCGTATCGGGTTCCTGACCGCTTCCGCCGGAGCTCTTCTGTTTGGTGCCCTATCCTGGCTCTATGTAACGATGATTGATAATTCTGTTCTCGATACTTTTAAACAGGAAAGTCTGGAGGCTTTGGAGTTAACAGAGGGCATGATGAAGTCCATGATCGGAGAAAGTGCCTTTGAGCAATCCATTGAGAATATCAACAATATGAGTATGAATGAAGTAACGACATCAGATATTTTCAATAAGATGTTTGGAGGATTATTATCGGCATTCATTACTGCCGCCTTTTTAAGAAGAGAACCTGTTTTCCGTGATGAAGAATGAGCGCAGAACATCTTGATATTTCCGTTGTTATTCCGCTCTTTAACGAAGAGGAATCCCTGCCTGAATTGAGCGCTTGGATTGATCGGGTAATGTTGGCCAACTCCTTCGACTATGAAGTAATTTTTGTGGATGATGGCAGCAAGGATAAATCCTGGCAGGTGATTGAATCTATTTGCAGTACTAATTCACATTATAAAGCCATCAAGTTCAGAAGGAATTACGGGAAATCTGCTGCCTTGCAGAAAGGCTTTGAAATGTGTACAGGCAGAGTGGTGATTACCATGGATGCGGATATGCAGGATAGTCCGGACGAAATTCCTTCTCTCTATAAGATGATTGTGGACGAAGGTTATGATCTGGTCTCCGGTTGGAAGCAAAAACGATACGACCCCATCAGCAAGACGATTCCGAGTAAGTTTTTTAACTGGGCGACTCGGAAGATGTCGGGGATAAATAACCTGCATGATTTCAACTGCGGATTAAAATCCTATAAGGTGGATGTAGTGAAGAGTATTGAAGTTTACGGAGAGATGCACCGTTATATCCCGGTGATCGCGAAGTGGGCCGGCTTTTCAAAGATCACCGAAAAATCTGTGGAACACCGCGCCCGGAAATACGGGAGTACTAAGTTCGGATTAGAGCGATTCATCAATGGCTTTCTGGATCTCCTCTCTATCACATTCGTGTCGCGCTTCGGCAAACGTCCGATGCATCTTTTCGGAACACTCGGAACATTGATGTTCGTGGCCGGTTTTTTCCTCGCCGCCTATCTGGGAGCCAGTAAACTTTGGGCGGTTTATAATAATGAATATGCACGACTGATCACCAATCGTCCCTCCTTTTACATCGCCTTAACCTGTATGATTTTAGGAACTCAATTATTCCTCGCGGGCTTCATCAGCGAACTCGTGGGCAGGAACAGCACCGAGCGCAATCATTACCTCATCGAAAAGGAAATCCGTTAATGGCAAAAAAGGTGGTGATTCTCGGATCTGCCTACCCATTGAGAGGCGGTTTATCTGCTTACAATGAACGACTGGCGAGAGAGTTTATGAGCGAAGGCCATGAGGTGATCATCTACACGTTTTCTCTTCAATACCCCAACTTTCTTTTTCCCGGCACAACCCAATATTCTTCTGATCCCGCTCCTGCTGATTTAAAAATAAAGGTGGCAGTGAATTCTATTTCTCCTTTCAACTGGATGAAGATAGGACGTGAGTTAAAGGCACTTAAACCGGATATTCTCCTGATAAAATTCTGGCTCCCGTTTATGGGTCCCTGCTTTGGAACGATTGCGAGAATTGCAGCCGGAAATAAGCATACGAAGGTGATTACCATCCTCGACAATGTAGTGCCTCATGAAAGCAGACCGGGAGATAAACTGTTCACCTCCTATTTTTTGAAATGTTGTCATGGATTTATCGCGATGTCGAAGAAAGTGATGACTGATTTAATGCTATTCACAAAAAGTGAAAACCGCCGTTTGATACCGCATCCTATCTACGATAATTTCGGAGAGAAAGTAAGTAAGAAGGAAGCCTGTCAGCATTTAAAAATTGATGCTTCGGGAAAGTATATTTTATTTTTCGGCTTCATTCGTGATTACAAAGGCCTGGATTTATTGCTCAAGGCAATGGCGGAACCCGGCATGAAAGAAAGTGGCATTCAGTTAATTATTGCCGGCGAATATTACGAAGATTCCAAGCCTTACCTCGACCTGATTGCCAGCCTCGGCATTGAAAAACAACTCATCATCGCTACTGATTTTATTCCTGACAACGATGTAAAATACTATTTCGGCGCCGCGGATCTCGTCGTTCAGCCCTATAAAACGGCTACGCAAAGCGGCATCTCTCAAATTGCCTATCATTTTGAAAAGCCGATGGTGGTTACAGCCGTGGGAGGCTTGCCGGAGATTGTACCGAATGGAAAAGCAGGTTATGTGGTTCCCACGGAGCCGGAAGCTATTTCGAGAGCTATTCTTGATTTTTATTCAGATGACAAGAAGGCTGAAATTCTGCGTGAGGGCGTCGCTGATGAGAAAAAACAATACAGTTGGTCAAGAATCACTAACGGAATCATTGAACTCGCAGAGGCGGTTTAACGTGCGTCTTCTCCCAACAAAAGCTATCTTTGCACTATGATTATTCGAAGTAAAGCCCCGCTGAGAATTGGTCTGGCCGGTGGCGGAACAGATGTTAGCCCCTACTCCGATCTATACGGTGGAGCTATTCTCAATACCACCATTTCATTATTCGCGTCCGCGAGCATTGAGCCGCTCGACAACGGTCGCATAGAATTCCATGCACTCGATAAAGGAGAAATAGTAACCGAAGCCTCGGCACTATCACTGGAAATTGATGGGAAACTCGACCTCTTAAAAGGAATTTATAACAGGGTCGTCAAAGATTTCACGAAGAAGCCCCTTTCCTTCCGCATGACGACGTACGTAGATGTTCCTCCAGGATCCGGTCTCGGTACCTCCTCTACGTTAGTCGTTGCTGCACTCGGTGCATTTATGGAGTGGCTAAAACTACCCCTGGGCGATTACGACCTTGCCCATCTTGCCTATGAAATTGAAAGGGAAGATTTAAAACAAGCCGGAGGAAAACAAGATCAGTACGCCGCTACTTTCGGAGGGGTGAACTTCATGGAATTTTATGGCGATCAGAAAGTGATTGTGAATCCGTTAAGAATTAAACAACATTACCTCAATGAACTTGAGCATAACCTACTGCTCTACTATACTGCAACCAGTCGTTTTTCCTCTACCATCATCGAGGAACAAAGCAGGAATGTGACCAACAAGAATGAAAAATCGATTGAGGCGATGCATAACCTCAAAGAACAGGCGGTCCAGATGAAGGAAGCGTTGTTGAGAGGAAATGTTGATGCGATCGGTGAAATACTTGACTATGGATTTCGAAACAAGAAGAACATGGCCAGTGGTATCAGCAACACGTTGATGGATGAAATTTATACCGCTGCGAAGGGAGCAGGTGCAACAGGCGGAAAAATATCCGGTGCCGGCGGTGGTGGATTTATGATTTTTTATTGTCCGGGAAATACGCGTTACGCGGTGATGGATGCGCTCGGAAAATTCGGAGGTTCGTTTAAAAAATACTCTTTCGTTCAGGATGGCTTAACGACCTGGACCATTTAAAAATAAATATAAAATGGCAAGTGATATCAAAGCGCTCATACGGGCATCCATTGACACCAAGGAATTGGTAGCAAAAGATCAGCAGTTAATTGACGATATACAAAAGTCGGTGACGATGATTGTTACGGCACTAAAAACCGGAAATAAAATTCTCTTCTGTGGCAATGGCGGATCCGCTGCCGATGCACAACATATTGCCGCTGAACTTTCGGGTAGATTCTATACCGATCGCGACCCGCTTTATGCAGAAGCCTTGCATGTAAACAGTTCGTACATGACTGCTGTCGCCAATGATTATTCCTTCGATGTGGTCTATAGCCGGATGATTAAAGGATGCGGGAGAAAAGGCGATGTCCTGGTGGGCATTTCCACTTCCGGTAATTCAAAAAATGTCATTCTCGCTCTGGAAGAAGCACGCAAACTGGGGATGCATACGATCGGGATGACAGGAGCCGGCGGAGGAAAGATGCAAGGCACCTGCGACCTGATGCTCATGGTCCCCAGCAAGGATACTCCACGAATTCAGGAATCACATATCCTCATCGGACATATCATCTGCCAGTTGATCGAAGAAGAACTTTTCGAAAAAAAGTAATGATCAGCGAGTGCATTATTCTTGCCGGAGGACTCGGCACCCGTTTGCGCAGTGTAGTCAACGAAGTGCCCAAGGTGATGGCTCCGGTGAATGAACAACCCTTTTTATATTACCTCATCAAACGACTCAGCGAACAGAATATTCAGCGGATAATTTTCGCCACCGGTTATAAACATGAAATTATTGCCAACTGGGTTCAGGATACATTTCCAAACAGTTCCTTCCTTTTTTCCATTGAAGAAGAACCACTCGGTACGGGAGGTGCTATTCGAAAAGCAATGGAGATGGCTGATACAGAAGATGTGCTGGTGCTGAATGGAGATTCCTATCTCGAGGTCGATTATAACCAACTCCTGGATTTCCATCAGCATAAAAAAGCCGAGGCTACATTGGTATTGAAGTCCATGAAAAACTTTGACCGCTACGGTTGTGTGGAAACAGACAACACCGGGCGCATCACGGCTTTCCTGGAAAAAGAATACAGAGCGGAAGGACTCATCAATGCAGGCGTTTATCTACTAAACCGCACCCGTTTCCTCTCGCATGCATTCCCTGAAAAATTCAGCATGGAAAAAGAGTACCTCGAAGAAAATGTACATCAACTTCCCCTCTACGGATTCACCACGGAAGGCTACTTCATTGACATTGGAATTCCGGAAGATTTTGCAAGGGCACAAATTGATTTTAAAAATAAATGAGCCGGTAATTACGGGCAGCATTCTTAATCATTCAATCCTTAGATTTTAAACAAAAAAAATTGACCAACCAACCACCCTACTCTACTCTCTTCCTCGATCGCGATGGCGTATTGAACACCGAGCGCGAAAAAGACTATGTCAAATCCTGGTCGGAGTTTCAATTTGAACCGGGAGTTTTTGAGGCATTGGAACTATTACAACCGCTTTTCGAACGGATCATCATCGTCACCAATCAACGCGGTGTCGGTGCGGGAATTATGAGTCCCGAGGACCTGGATAACATTCACGGTAAAATGCTCGAAGCTTTTCATCAGCGGGGTATTCAGATCGCTAAAATTTACAGTGCTACCGACGAGGACCGGTCCAGTATCAAACGCAAGCCGCATCCGTACATGGGACAATGTGCAAAGGAAGATTTTCCGGAAATCCGTTTTGAAAAATCCATCATGGTGGGGAATACGCCTTCCGACATGGCCTTCGGGAAATCGCTCGGAATGAAAACGGTGTTTATTGATGATAAAAAAGTTGTTTTCTCCCTCGCCAACCTCGAGCATGCTGATTTTTTAGCTGATTCCCTACTCGACTTCGCCATCAAATTCGATGATGGAAGCATAAAAATCTAGTCCAATAATAAAAATCTCAAAGTTGAACCCCACCTTCGCTAAAGCTTCGGTCGGCAGGCACGGAGGAGAGGAGAAATCAGAGGTGCACGGAGATTACAATAATACACTCCGTGAACCTCCGTAACTCTGTGACTCCGTGGTTTAAAAAGATAGTCTCTATCTATCGAGCAATTCTATGCGTTCGTTGATTTCATCGAAATCGGGGTCTTCCGAGAATTCCTTCCGGATTTGCTGTATCAGCGTTTGCGCAATTTTCAGCTCCGTATTTCTCACCTCATTAAACTTCTCTTCGCTCACCTGATTCACCTTCATCGCGATGGCTTTATAATCATCTCCCACATCACAAAGGAAACTGCGACATACCAATTCCATCATCGTATACATCAGGTACAACTCCTCTCGCGTCAGTTCAATCTTCTCTCCGATTCCCGCTACAGCAAACTTATTAGCCAGTACAGTCACCCCCTCCTTGTTCACCAGATCGATCACCATGGTCCGCTGCACGAAGTCGTAATTTTCCTGCTGAAAAATGAACTGATAGCTCGCCGCCATCGAACGGATGAACAATTTCAGCTCCTTGCTGATCGAAATCTCTATTGAATCTTTGAAAATCTTACGTTCCATTTCATTGAATATTTTGGCAAAAATAGCTTCAAATCACCAAATTTTCCTCTTAAATCCTGCTAAAACAATTCATTTAACATTATTTCGTTAATAAAAGCATGAAATATCTCGCATTTAACTCCTTCGATCTTAATAGCTTTGGAGAGTGCTTACTCTTTCACTATATTAGTATACTGATTCCGGAGTAACCACGTTCCCATTCACACGTACCAAGGACAAAACAAGAAAACATGCAGCAATTTATCCCGCTGAAAACATATAAACTTCTCCCTTTACTCAGCTTAAGCATCCTCCTGCACTCGTGCAATCAGGTGCAAAAGGCGGAAGCACAGCAAAGCATTACGATTCCCACCAAGGAAGAACCCTTCGTCAGAAAAGTAGTCATCTCCAATGAGGACACCACCAGTTACGAGTTTGTAAACGGAGCAGCCATCTTTTCGGAAGGATGGGATTCACTGGCACAGGCACAGTTCTGGAAGCAGATCATGTGTCTTTCTCCCGACTCCTGTATTATCAACGTGGCACGGACCCGTAATCCTTTGCAAACCGCCTGCTATCGCACCTGGACCTCTCAATCTGAATTTGAAAAAACGGCAGTTAGAAAACGGTTGCAGGATGAATTTTGCGTGGACTATGGTGAAGAACTCTATGTGACCAATGGCAAAAGAGAATTCTACGAACACCGCAAATCCATTCCGATCATCAGCAAGGCTGTTGGTTATTTCAAAGAGTACGGTGTTGATCCCTGGTACGCGCAAACGATATTGTTGATTGAAAGTCCGGGCAAGCATACCGCCAAATCCTATGCCGGTGCCGGCGGACCCTTTCAACTGATGAAAAGTGTCGCCACCAAATACGGATTGAAAGTAAATAAATATGTTGACGAACGCTCCGACTTAAAAAGAGCTGCGTACGGTGCCTCCCGATTGATCAGCACGATTTGTATTCCAAAGGTGAAGTCTATGCTGGACACACGTAATATTCCCTATAGCGAGCAGGATATCTGGTTCCGTTTATTGGTATTACATGCTTATCATGCCGGAGCCGGAAACTTAGCCTGCGCTATCAATAAAATCAATCCTGTTTCCGGTGGACAAGAACTCATCAAAACATTATGGAAAACCGAATGTGGCGGATTTAAAAACGAGTCGCAGAACTATTCCCAAATTGCCCTCGCGGCACTGTTGAACTTTGAAGACATTCTCCGCATGGATGGTGATACCGTATTTTTAATTCAGGGAAATAAAATTCTCGCCAACACGACTAGAAATCCACAATTATCGGAGCCCGAAAAAAACGAAGCCCTTTTATACAGTCTCTTAATGTATGAAAGAGATTTAGTAGACGGCACCATTAGCTTTGATTATTACAAGGAGATGGTTGATCATGTCACCACTTCCATCGCAGCAAAAAGCGCGGAACCCAATACTGCAAACATTCACTACCCCCTAAACGATGAGCAACTGGTACGTATCTCTACCAAACTCATCCGCAAAAGAAAAATGGAAGATGCTATTCGCCTCCTGCGTCTGAACATGGATTATTTTCCAACTTCTTCCGCCACCGCACAACAACTCAGCAAAGCCTATCGCATCAGCGGCAATGCCGGACTTTCTCAAAAGTATCTGAGTAAATCAAATGAATTGGGAAATAATCCGTAAATGATAATTTTCTTGTCAATATTATTTATTGGTGGGAAATGATTTTAGTCTACAATACTATTTTTTGCTTCCGGCTTCCGGCCACCAGCTACCAGCTTTGGGCTTAATGGTGATAAACCCTTGCGTCCCCTTTGGACTTCGTAGCTTTAGCGAAGTAGTCCCGCGTATTCCTCGCGCCTTTGCGGTTAACCTACAGCATAGGCTAATCAGAATTTAAATGAGTTACCTGCTTTTCAATGTTTTTCCGTAATTTTATTGTGATGAAAAAATTCTTTTGCGCTTTGATGTTGATGACTGCGGTTTTTGGGGTGGGAAGGTGGTTGCCCAATACAATAATAACTTTTGGGTGTTTGGAGATAGTTCTGGTATTGAATTCAATAATGGATCTACAAGTAATTTCAAATCATCGATGAAAATGTTACGTGGCTCTGCTTCGATAAGTAATACCCTCGGATTAATGGCATATTCATCTAGGAGTGATTTTTTTATTCCTGTAAACGGAAAGGTTTGGAATAAGTATCACCAACATATGCAAAACGGTGATTTAATTTATGGAAGTGGTTGGTATCACGAGAGACTATTTCTGCCTGTACCCGGCTCGGATAGTTTATTGTATCTATTTAGTTGTTGCGTTACTTCCAGTTGTCCTTTCGGATTGTTTTATACTTTGATTGACTTAAGTGCGAATAGTGATTCAGGGGCCATTATCCAAAAAAATGCACCTGTTAATAATTATCCGGCCTTTGATGCTCTTATGGCAGTTCAACATGGCAACGGTAGAGATTGGTGGCTATTGTATCAAAGATGGGATGGCTCAAATGGAGTCCTGAGTTATAATAATTTTTATGTTTATTTAGTGGATAGCACAGTAATTAGTTTAAACTCTGAGCAATTTGTAGGACAAAGTCATTCTACAGGGTTAGGTCATTTAATTTTTAGTCCGAATGGTGATCATTTTGCGAATGTTTCGTTTGCTAATTTAATACAATTGTACAATTTTGATCGCTGTTCAGGAGTTATTTCACTTTGGGAAACCGTAGAAGTTGAAAACGGCCCTCAAGTTAATTATTACTATATTTCAAGTTCCTTTTCGCCTGATGGAAGTAAGCTATATGTCAGTGAAAATTCGGCAATAGATAGTATACCTTCAAAACTGCTTCAGTTTGACTTACAAGCTTCTTCTATAATAAATAGTAAAACCGTTATACATAATTTTATAACTTCTACCGAAGGAATTGCTGATCTGAAACTGGCTCCCGATGGAAAAATTTATTTAGCCGCTGCAGATGAATTAAATTCATTTATTTATGCCGATACATTTTACACTCAAATAAACACCCACCTCTCTGTCATCAACCAACCCGATTCACTCGGTCTCGCCTGCGATTTTCAACCGTTTAGTTTTTATCTCGGTGGAGCTAGATCATATTACGGCCTTCCCAACAATCCCGATTACGAACTCGGCGCATGGGTGGGTTCGCCTTGTGATACGTTGAGTGTTGGGTTGTCCCCCTCGTCCGCAGGACAAGAGGGGGTTGGGGGGAGTTTACATGCATGGTACAATAGCGAGTGGAATATGATTCATGTCAACGCCTCCAAACTCAAAGGAAGAACGGGCAGTTTGCGGTTGTTTGATATGGAAGGAAGGTTGGTGTTTGAGAAAAACATTGAGGTGATAGCGGGAGGGTATGTGACGGGAGAGATACCGATGAATGCGGTAGCGAAGGGGGTTTATCTTGTCAATTTAATTACCGATTCGGAAAGTGTTTCGTCGAAAACAATCAAATTTTAGTTGCCTATAAACTTTTAACTTCAAAGGAATTTTCCTCAATAACCACTTAGGCACTTAGGACACGCAGAGCACTAAGAAAAAGAAAGAATCCTTAGTGTTTATTGTGCTCTTAGTGACTTAGTGGTAAAAAGATAGTTTTTTTTATTTAGTTTCCACGATGACGAGGTTGTTCATTTCGGCGAGGGTTTTGACATTGCCGAAGAGGACGGTTACTTTTTCTTCGCGGATGGATTGTACGATGCCGGTTACTTTTCCGTTGCGGAGGCGAACCTGGACACCTTTCTTTAGATGAACTTTGTTGTAGGCCAATGTCTCTTCTAACTTGATGACATCTTTTTGGCTGAGGACGTTTCTTCGCTCCTGCAACTTTTTGTTGTATTTTTCGAGAACGACTTTTTTATTTTTTGCTTCCTTCCAGTCTTTTACAAAGCGGTGGAATTTATCTTCGAGTTGTTTGGCGAGGCGGAGTTCTTTTTGTCGCACCCTTTCCTCCTGCTGCTCGATGCTTTGCTCCTGGTGCACGACGTTCTTTTCGTATTTATTGACGAGTTCGTTTAACTTTTTTTCCTGCGCCTTATTCATCTCCACCAAGCGTGCGACTTCACTTTTTTCCTTCTCTACTTTATTGAGCAATTCATCCAACAAGAGCGTATTCTTTTTTACTTTCTTGCGGGCTTTGTTAATGACAGAGAATGGAAGTCCGCTTCGTTCGGCTACCACAAAGGTGTAGGAACTCCCCGGCTTACCTACTTCCAGACGAAAGAGCGGCTCGAGTTTCTTCGCATCAAATGCCATTGATCCGTTGATGATGCCCTTGGTGCGATCTGCCAACACTTTCAGGTTCATGTAATGGGTGGTGATGATGCCGACCGCCATTTTGCTGTTTACCTCTTCGAGTATCGCTTCTGCCAAAGCGCCGCCCAAAGCAGGATCAGTGCCTGTACCGAATTCATCAATCAGGAAAAGGGAATTGGCGGATGCACGTTGCAGAAAAATTTTCATATGCCGCAACCGGGAGCTGTACGTACTCAACTCAAATTCCAGCGACTGTGAATCGCCGATATCTACCAGTAAATCGCTGAAGATTCCAAAACGGGAATTGGCATCTGCCGTCACCAATAATCCGGATTGAAGCATCATTTGTAACAAGCCAATGGTCTTCATGCAAACGGTTTTTCCTCCGGCATTGGGTCCGCTGATGACAAGAATACGTTCCTCGCCCTGTAACTTTAGCGTAAACGGAATGGTGTTTTTTCCCGCCGACTTATTGTACATATACAGCAATGGATGTCGCGCATCCCGCACGTCAATTTTCGGGAAAGGGTCGACGTACGGCAGGGAAGCATTCATTTTAATCGCGAGTCGCGCCTTGGCATAGACCACATCGTACACTTCCGATAAACGATAATACGTTTTTAGAACAGGATGATACTTTCTCAAAAATGCTGTCAGTTCATGCAGGATACGTTTGATCTCCGCCCGTTCCTCCTCTTCTAAGGAGAGCAGAAGATTATTAATGCCGATGGTTTCTTCCGGTTCAATGAAACAGGTTTTTCCTGTGGATGAAATATCGTGCACAATGCCTTTCGCACTTCGCTTCTGTTCTGCAACAATCGACACCACGCGTCGCCCGTTACGCCAACTCTCCTCTGCTTCAGAAAGCCAGCCACTCTTCCGGTATTTCTGAATGACAGAAAGATAAATCTGCTCCGACTCCACCCTCTTCCTCGCCAATTGCTTTCGTAATCTTGCCAATTCGTTAGAAGCACTCGATAACACCATTCCTGTATCGTCCATGATGGCATGAATAGCTTCCGGAATTTCTTTTACATACGGCACATCTATCAGATGACGGTGCAATAAAGGATACTTAACATCTCCCGTTTTAAAGAAATTGAAAATAGCTCCGGTCAATGTGACGATGCGATTGATCTGCAGCACCTGCACAGTCGTCAGCATGGAATTCGGGATATAAAGCAATTTGAGCTCGAGGGAAATATCCGGATACCGCTCAGCAGGAAAGGGTTCACCATTCGACAATACCTTCCTCATCTCCTCCGTTTCTTCAAGATGTTGTAAAATCTGCGCGAAATCGACTAAAATCGGAATCTTCTGCACCGCCTTCCTTCCCGCTTCGCCGTTGCATTCCTCTACGGCAAGTAGCCGAATTTTCTCAAACTCCTCCTTAATCAGGGAATGCTCCGGGAATATCTTCATCTGCTGCAAAAGTATACTCCAAAACGCAGTCATCCTCAAAATGTTCACAGGATTGTACTTAAATGCTGATATTCTTAATGATTTATCCACAAATACAATTCTATTGTTGAAAAGATGTATTTCACTTGATAGAGGAAGCTATTTTTGCATCATAAAATCTGATCATGACTGAACTCTCTATTTTGAAAGACTTAACCACGCAAATCCGCAGGGATATTGTGAGGATGGTACACGGCGTACAAAGCGGTCATCCCGGTGGTTCTCTGGGTTGTACCGAGTTCCTTACTGTCCTCTATAAAGACATCTTGCGTCATGATCCTGAAAACTGGAGCATGGATGGTGTGGGACAGGATCTGTTCTTCCTCTCCAACGGACATATCTCTCCGGTATGGTACAGTGTGCTGGCGCGTCATGGTTATTTTCCGGTGCAGGAGCTGGGTACTTTCCGAAAGCTCAATTCGCGCCTTCAGGGTCATCCTGCTACTCATGATCATTTGCCGGGTGTGCGTGTTGCCTCCGGTTCATTGGGACAGGGTTTATCGGTCGCCATTGGTGCGGCACAGTCGAAGAAGCTGAACAATGACGATAGCCTGGTTTACGTTCTTATGGGAGATGGGGAGATGCAGGAAGGTCAGGTATGGGAAGCGGCGATGTATGCCGCAGCTAAAAAGGTGGATAATATCATCGCCACCGTTGATCTGAACGGACAACAAATAGACGGGGCGACCAATGATGTCTTGCCTTTGGGAGATGTCAAAAGTAAGTGGGAAGCCTTTGGCTGGCAAGTGCTGGAGATGGAAGGGAATGATATCGAAAACGTAAGAGCCACGCTGTTAAAAGCAAGAACACTAACCGGATTAGGTCAGCCCACATTGATACTGATGAAAACCATGATGGGAAATGGTGTCGATTTTATGATGCATTCACATAAATGGCATGGCATTGCTCCAAACGATGAACAATTGCAAAAAGCACTTGATCAAAATCCCGTAACCATAGGGGATTACTGAAATTGAAAAGAAGAAGTCCATTTAAAATTGTATTGTGCCTGTTGCTATCCATGCTACTAGCAGGAGTCCATACGGCTATAGCACAACGTGGAGCCCCGGAACAATCGACACGTATTCTCTTCCTCTTTGATGCCTCTCAAAGTATGTACGCCCGCTGGGAAAGTAATACCAAGTATGAAGTGGCGAAGAAGATGCTGGGTGAAATGGTGGATAGTTTACAGGGACTGGAGAACCTCGAACTCGCCATGCGTGTGTATGGACATACCAAGCGCTATCCACCCCAGGACTGTGACGACACCCGGTTGGAAGTTCCCTTTGGAAGAGGAAATAATTTCGCCATCAAGAAACGATTGGAAGAAATAAGTCCTTCCGGCACAACACCCATCGCACGTTCACTCGAAGCCTGTGGCGGGGATTTTCCAAAAAGTCCTGCGAGGAATATTATTATTTTAATTACAGATGGAATTGAAGAATGCAACGGTGATCCCTGTGCTGTTTCTGCGCTGTTACAACGAAAAGGAATCATATTAAAACCTTTCATTATCGGTCTGGGATTGAATAAAGATTTTATCAAATCCTTTGACTGTGTCGGAAATTATTTCGATGCTACGGATGAAACGCAGTTCAAGAATGCATTCAACATCGTCATCACGCAGGCCCTCAACAATACCACTGTGCAGGTAAATTTATTGGATATCACGGGGAAGGCTACAGAAACAAATACGAGCATGACTTTCTACGACCGTCATACGGGAAATATCCGTTACAATCTTATGCATACCATCAATGCCAAAGGTGTTCCGGATACGGTGCAGATTGATCCGCTGGGCGCTTATCGCATGACCGTCCATACCATTCCTGAAGTGACAAAGGATAGTATAACACTGACGCCCGGAAAGCATAATATCATTGCGGTAGATGTACCCCAGGGAGATTTGCAATTTAAAATAGATGGCGCGAATGAGTATAAAAAACTCAAAGCCATCATTCGTAAAAAAGGAGATAAAAACACCTTGCATGTACAGGATTTCGAAGAGGTGACAAGATACATTGTTGGAGAATACGATCTTGAAATTCTCACCACACCCCGTATTTACATCAATGGTATTCATATTGATCAGAGTAAGACCACCACGATTCAGATTCCTTCACCTGGATTTGCGACTATCGTTTGCAATGCACCCGGTTATGGCGATATTTTGCTGGAAGAAAAAAATCAATTGCAATGGGTGCATAGGATGTCCTTGAATTCTATCAAGGAGAGTATCGTACTGCAACCGGGTTTATACCGCATTATCTTCCGACCGAAAAATTCACAGTCCTCCTTATATACCATTGAAAAAACCTTCCGCATCGGATCGGGAAGCAGTATTAGTGTGAATATTAATTGACGACACTCCAGGAGAAAATTCAGAATTGAAACAATCAACTATTTAAAATCAAGTCCTCGCCTACCCTACGGCACTAAAATAAAATCTTTGCATATGAAAAAATATACCTACTCCGAAAAAAAAGATACCCGTTCCGGTTTCGGCGCCGGACTCCTCGAACTTGGTCGTAAAGACACCAGAGTGGTCGCGCTTTGTGCTGATTTAACCGGATCATTGAAGATGGATGCTTTTGCGAAAGAGTTTCCCGATCGCTTTTTTCAGACCGGTATTGCAGAGGCCAATATGATGGGCATCGCCGCAGGTATGACGATAGGCGGAAAAATTCCGTTTACCGGAACCTTCGCTAATTTCAGCACGGGCAGGGTCTATGATCAGATTCGTCAATCCATTGCTTACTCGGAGAAGAATGTTAAAATCTGTGCTTCACATGCAGGCCTGACTTTAGGTGAAGATGGTGCCACACATCAGATTTTGGAAGATATTGGCATGATGCGTATGTTGCCCGGTATGGTGGTGATCAATCCCTGCGATTTCAATCAGACGAAAGCTGCCACCATCGCGATCGCTGCACATGATGGTCCGGTTTACCTGAGATTTGGTCGTCCGGTGGTTCCAAATTTCACTCCTGCTGATCAGGTTTTTGAAATTGGAAAAGCCATCCATCTCAACGAAGGAACCGATGTTACTATCATAGCGACGGGTCATCTGGTATGGAAAGCCATTGAAGCCGGTGAACGATTGGCAGAAGCCGGTATCTCCGCTGATATCATCAATATTCATACAATAAAACCTATCGACGCCGCAGCAATTATTCGTTCCGCAAAGAAAACAGGATGCGTGGTAACGGCAGAAGAACATAATAAAATTGGCGGTTTAGGTGAAGCCGTCGCGCATGTTTTATCTTCCTCCTACCCTGTTCCGCAGGAATTTGTAGCTGTGCAGGATTCGTTTGGAGAAAGCGGTACGCCGGAACAGTTAATGGTGAAATACGGACTGGATACCGATCATATTGTTGCAGCAGTCGAAAAAGTGATGCAGCGAAAAAATGTACACGCCTGAATGGCCGTAATTTAATAAGCGGGGTGTTGAACTCAGGATTTTATTAAAAATTTCTGCCGTCGCTTAAACTATGGGGAAAGATGGTCATCTAATTTTTTCAAATCAATAGCAACCGGGCAATGTATGGCTGAATTCAGTGATCAGGAACTTTTATTGCGATTTCGTGATCCCGATAACCATAACCGGCATTATGCTTTTAATTTATTGGTAAAAAAGTATCAGCAAAAAGTCTACGGACATGTGAGGAGGATGGTGATCGACCATGACGATGCCAATGATCTTATACAAAATACCTTTATTAAAGTCTGGCAGCATTTGGATGGTTTCCGTGAAGACAGTCAGTTGTACACCTGGATTTATCGCATTGCCACCAACGAATGTCTGGGTTTTCTGAAACAAAAGCGGAAGCGGTTCTTTCTCCCCATTGGTGATGTGGAAGGAGAACTATCACAGAAGCTGGTACAAGACAGACCTATGGACGTGAATAAGCTGGAACTAAAACTCCAGCAGGCCATTCTCAGCTTACCGGAAAAACAACGTACTGTATTCAACCTGCGGTACTACGATAACATGAAATACGAGGAGATGTCGGAGGTGCTGGGTACTTCAGTAGGTGCCTTAAAAGCATCCTATCATCATGCCGTAGCGAAAGTGGAGAAAATAATACGAGGAGATTAAACCAATTGAAAAAATATCCATCCTATAAGAAATGAAAAAGCCAACGCACTCTTCTGCTGAAAACGAAGAACTGAAAGATGCTCCTTTGTTGCGATCACTACAGCATGTTGATCTCTTCAAAGCTCCGGAAGGTTATTTCGATGATCTGAGTTCCGCTATTCAGAACAAAATCAGTCAGGGAGATGCTCCAAAAACCAGTACAGTTTACAGCTGGAAGCCCGTGTTTGCTATCGTGAGTGTTTTGGTCATTGCTTTAATGATCGGATATTTTAAGAAGGAGGCCGGCAACACTGAAAAAATGCAGGTAGCCACAATGGAAGAACAGTTTTCCTGTGATGACCTTATTGAAAGCAATTATTACCTTGAAATAGATGAACTGCTCATCGCGGAAGCCATGGAAGATGCCGATGCAACTTCTTTAACTACTGATACGATCTCTGATCTCGAAATTGAAGATTACCTGATCCAATCCGCCGACGAAATCTTATTAACCAATGAATTATAATACCATGAAAACTATCGTTTCCCTTTGCTTCCTGTTGCTGTTTAGCATCATATCGGTTTCTCCTCTTGCCGCGCAACCTCCGGGTGGCCGCCCGAAAATGGACCGTGAGGATATTGAATCCATGAAAATTGCATTCCTCACCCGAAAACTTAGCCTTTCACCGGAAGAAGCACAGAAATTCTGGCCGGTATATAATTCCTTCGCTGATGAAATAAAAAACATCAAGGAAAGTCGGGCAGAACGAATGAAAGACAGCAAGGAAAGTTTCGCCAATATGCCCGACAAAGACGTGGAGAAATTAATAGATGCAGAAATCAGCTCCCGACAGCAGGAATTGGATGTGCTGAAAAAATACCATTCGCAATTCAAACAAACATTGCCTATCAAAAAAGTAGCCATGTTGTATCGTGCTGAAGAAGATTTCAAGAGAGAATTGATTGAAAAAATTCGCGAAAAACGCATGGAAAAAAGAGGACCCGGCAGGGAGTAATCTTGAATTCTCATATTTACAGCGTAAGCCCCCCCACTTTTCAGGTTAAAAAACGTGCTTAATATCGGACTTAAGTTTGTTAAATCTCAGAACAAAATCTCTACTATTTTTTAAAATAAACAACCGGCTATTCATCGTCTTAAAAGTCATATACGGTATACATTTATACCCTATTGCATCCTTTAAGAACTAGCAGCACATTCGTTGTAAAAGCCCTGTAGGGGCGGCATCTCTGTAACCGAAAAGGTCCTCTCTCCTAACAACCACCGGCACCCGACTTTAGGTCGGGTGCCGGTTTTTAGTGGGGGTAGCTGATACTCTTCGTTACAGAGATGCCGCCCCTACAGGGCTGAGAATAATCTTATAACTTCAGTAGTTTTTTTATCACACTACCCTTCTCCGTCCACACCGTTATAAAATAGATGCCGGCCTTGAGATATCCAGTATCCAGCCGGTATTCGCATTTACATAAAACATTACGCAACTTTTGAAGATGAATACAATCGATTTTTCCCGGAAACTCAACTTTATTTTTCGACTTTAAATAATCTTAATTTTGAAGAAGAGAAATTCTGATAATTCAATCTTCTGTTTAAACCTGCCTGCCGAAGCTTCAGTATAGGTAGGTATCAACTTTATTCTTTAGGAGCTAGCAGCATATTCGTTGTAAAAGCCCTGTAGGGGCGGCATCTCTGTAACCGAAAAGGTCCTCTCTCCTAACAACCACCGGCACCCGACTTTAGGTCGGGTGCCGGTTTTTTAGTGGGGGTAGCTGATACTCTTCGTTACAGAGATGCCGCCCCTACAGGGCTGAGAATAATCTTATAACTTCAGCAGTTTTTTTGTCACACTACCCTTCTCCGTCCACACCGTTATAAAATAGATGCCGGCTTTGAGATAAGAAATATCCAGCCGGCATTCTTTTTTGATCATATCCTGAGCAAATAATTTTCGTCCATTAATGTCTGCAATTTGCAATGACAATAAATTTCCATCTGTAAAATGCACTACCACATCTTCCCCTGCAGGATTCGGGTACAGCAGCAAACCATCTTCTACCATCTGCGGAGCGAGACCAACGGGTGCATAACATAATTTACAGAGCCAGATATCACCGCCACCAAGATTATTATGGGACCTGTAGCCACCGGTATCCGCAGCCGTATAAGTAATTCCCATAAAGCAATGATCGGCTGTAGGAATTGCTTGTGTATACTCATCGTGGCCGGTAGTAAAAAATGTTTTATCGAATAGCAATTGTCCGGTAGTATCTACCAGAATCATCCAGATTTGCTCTGCACCCAGATTCGATTCTGACTTCTCACCCGAAACAGGCGAATAGGATTCTCCACTCAGCAAAATTTGTTTATTCGCAGTAGTACGGATCGAATTGAGTTCATCATAATCTGTTCCACCAAACGTTTTATCCCAGACAAAATTTCCGTTCGCGGCCATGTAAACGAGCCAGTAATCATCTCCACCTCTGCACCCTTGCGATTTCTCTCCTCCTGGTCCGGAAAAAGAATCTCCACCAATTAAAAATCCTCTTGCGGTTCCGGGATGCTCCGCAACAGCAAATGCAAAATCGTCACCCGGACCACCAATAGTTTTATCCCACAGCCTTCTTCCCAGGCTATCGACCCGCACTACCCAGTAGTCAAAACCACCTCTGGAAATCTCTGTTTTAGAAAATGAAATCGGACTATTGCTATATCCGGCCAGCAATGCTCCACCACCACCTGTCGGAACCATGGCATAGCAATTATCCGCCTGGATACCGCCGAGTGTATTTTCCAGAATAAAATTTCCGGAAAGGTCCATCTTCACTAACCAATAATCAAAATCTCCCAGTAAAGGAGAGAGTTTATCGCCACCCACTCCGCTGAGGGTCCAGCCGGAAAGGAATAATTTAAAATCAGACGTGAGTACCATTGCATTCAGTTGATCTTGCAATGGACCACCAATTGTTTTATCCCATTGCACTATACCGTTAGTGTCAACAGCAATGACCCAATAATCAAAAACGCCTCTCAGACTATCCGTTTTTTCTCCTCCTACACCGGAAGAAGAAGTCCCTGCCATTATAAAGCCATTGGGTAAAACCACGAGTGCTGAAGGAACATCATTTCCGGGACCGCCATACGTTTTTTCCCAAATGATATTTCCTGATTTATCTAGACGGATCAACCAAAAATCACCCGTTGAGCCTGTGGAATCACGGTTCGGTTGCGACTTATCAAAACCAATTCCTGAGCGGGAATTAGCAAGCAGAATAAAACTACTATCAGCCAATTGCTGAAAACTCACCGGAACATCGGAGGAAAAGCCGGCAATATTCTTATCCCAACTTTTTATCAAAGGTTGTGCAAGATCGCTCCTGCGAAGAAAGACAGCCATGCATTAACACATAAAAATAATTTCATACCGTCTAAGATAACTAATTATAGGCAATCCGTAAAAAGAATTACCGGGATGGATGGTGTTAAACCGTCAGATACATCACTTCTTTCACCGCCTTAATCACCCGTGCCGGATTTGGCAGGAAGGCTTCGATTAAAGTCGGTGCATACGGCAGGGGTACGTCCCCACCCATTACCCGAAGAATCGGTGCATCAAGATAATCGAAAGCATCTTTCTGAACTTTGAAACTTACTTCTGAGGCTATTGAAGCCAGTGGCCAGCTCTCCTCTACAATCACCAGGCGGTTTGTCCTTTTCACGGAATTCACAACAGTGGGATAATCGATCGGGCGAACAGAACGAAGATCGATTACTTCTGCGCTAATATTTTCCTTCTCCAGTTCTTCAGCAGCCTTCAAAGCCACTTTCATCATTTTACCGAAGGAGACGATGGTGACATCCTTGCCTTCCCGCTTCACATCAGCCACGCCAATCGGCATCAGGTATTCCCCTTCGGGTACCATGCCCTTATCTCCATACATCTGCTCCGACTCCATAAAAATCACAGGGTCATTATCACGTATGGCAGTCTTTAATAAACCTTTCGCATCAGCGGGATTTGACGGAACCACGACTTTAAGTCCGGGACAGTTCGCATACCAATTTTCAAAGGCCTGACTATGTTGAGAGCTTAACATTCCTGCAGAACCGGTAGGACCTCTGAACACAATCGGAACATTAAAATGACCACCACTCATACTCATCATTTTCGCTGCAGAATTGATCACCTGATCGATGGCTACCAACGAAAAATTAAAAGTCATGAATTCAATAATCGGACGCAGACCATTCATAGCTGCCCCTACTCCAATACCCGCAAAACCGAGTTCAGCGATGGGCGTATCGATAATTCTTTTCGGACCAAATTCATCCAGCATCCCCTGACTCACTTTATAAGCGCCGTTGTATTCAGCCACTTCTTCTCCCATGAGGAAAACACGTTCGTCGTTCCTCATTTCCTCAGCCATAGCTTCTCTTAATGCTTCTCTAAACTGAATTTCTCTCATTGTTTTGCGTTGGTTTGTTTGACAAAAATATGCTTTTCATGAACCGAAAATGCGCGACAACCTTCATGTCGGGTCTGAAATTTTGATTTTGAAAAAATAGCCGGAATATTAAAGTAAAAAACCGATTTTACGATCTAAATATCAGCAGATTACAATCACTCCAATTCCTCGAGCAGAAATTCAAGTTCCGCAAAAGTATGCTTATTATTTTGTGCTTTGGCCAGTTCCATCCCTGCCTGGACTACTTTTCCGGAAGCTGCTATTTCCCCCTTAGCACGCAGATGAAGGGCCAATTGATAATAAGCAGGTAAATAAGCAGGATGTTGAAGAATCAATTCCTTTAACAGCTCTAAAGCCTTGTCTTTCATTGTTTCATCACTCCCATATTCGAGAGCCAATGCGTATTTGCAAAAGGGATCACCGGGATCCTCCGCCATCATTGCCCTAATTTGCTGAACTCTTTCAGGATTCATTCCAATAGTTTTGACAAAAATACGTCATAAGTACAAAGACAATAATATATAGCCCATTACATGATTAATGTAAGCAAACCTGCAAAATCATATTGGCAAATTGCCCCGTTCTAAGTAGGTTTGCACTTTCTTAATAATTTCTGAAAACATGAAAATACTCGTCTGCATCAGTAATGTTCCTGATACAACCACTAAAATAACCTTCAGTGATGATCTGAAGTCTTTTAATCCGGCCGGAGTACAGTTTATCATTAATCCATATGATGAAATTGCATTGACACGGGCTTTAGAATTGACTGAATCACAGGCTGGTACAGTTACCGTAATCAATATTGGAGATGCAAGTACCGAACCTACCATTCGTAAAGCGCTTGCTATTGGGGCTACCGATGCGGTCCGGATCAATGCTACACCCCGTGATGCCTACTTTGTTGCCGGTCAGATTGCTGCTTATGCAAAAGATAAGGGCTTTGATTTGATCCTTACAGGTAGAGAATCCATCGATTATAATGGCTCACAGGTGGCGTCCATGTTGGGGAGAAACTCGACTTACCTGCCGTTTGCATCGTAAAATCACTGGTTATTGATGGTACAACAGCAACACTGGAACGTGAAATTGAAGGTGGTAAAGAAGTGTTAACTTGCCCGCTTCCATTGGTAGCAAGTGCCACAGAAGGAATGGCCGAACCCAGAATTCCTAACATGCGTGGTATCATGAGTGCCCGTACAAAACCCTTAACCGTTGTTGAACCTGTTGATATTCCGCAGTTGCAACAAATTATTAAGTTTGATAAGCCTCAAAGCAGGGGTCAGGTAAAGCTTGTTGCTGCTGATGAAGTCAATAAATTAGTGGATTTATTGCATGGCGAAGCCAAAGCGATTTAATTCTATCAATTACCTCCAAAAATTAATAAGATGTCAGTTTTAATATACGCAGAAAATACAGGTGGAAAATTCAAGAAATCCACTTTTGAATTGATTAGTTATGCCAATGTGATTGCCAAAGAACTAAAGACAAATCTGGTGGCTATTTCAATCGGCAATGTTGAAAATGCTGAACTGGAGAAATTAGCTAAATACGGTGTTGACAAAGTGCTTTCCGTTACGGGAGATCAATTGAAATTATTTGTTAACCAGGCTTATGCCTCCATCATCGCTGAAGGTGCGAAGGCAAGTGCTGCGGATACTATAGTATTATCTGCTTCTTTTAGCGGAAAAGGATTAGCACCACGAATTGCTGTGAAGATGGATGCCGGCTTTGTGGATGGTGCGATCAGCTTACCTTCTTTCAATGGTAGTTTTACTGTCAGAAAAGGGGCATTCTCCGGAAAGGCATTTGCGGATGTTAGCCTGACAAGTACGAATAAAGTCATTAGTCTGGTACCCAACTCCTATAAAGTGGTAGAAGACACCAAGCCTGTGGTGATAGAGACCTTTGCTCCTGTGATAAAGGAGAGTGATTTCCGGACCATGGTCAAAGAAATTGTCAGAGCAGCAGATAAAGTATCGCTCCCTGAAGCAGAAATTGTTGTTTCCGGTGGCAGAGGTTTAAAAGGTCCTGAAAACTGGGGGATGATTGAAGAATTAGCTGAACTACTGGGAGCAGCCACAGCCTGTTCAAAGCCGGTCAGTGATGCACATTGGCGCCCACATAGTGAACACGTTGGACAAACCGGCATTGCCGTAAGTCCTAATCTTTATATCGCTATCGGTATATCGGGTGCTATTCAACATCTTGCCGGTGTCAGTGCATCAAAAACTATTGTAGTTATCAACAAGGATCCTGAAGCACCCTTTTTTAAAGCGGCTGATTATGGTATCGTTGGTGATGCTTTTGAAGTGATTCCCCGATTAATTGAAGCGGTGAAGGAATTCAAATCGGCACATGCCTGATTTTATTTATCTTCACATAGCAGTTTATGAAAAAAATTAAACTTGAAATCATAGGGCTCTCCTTTAGTCAAACACAAAGCGGAGCATATGCACTTATACTTGGCGAAGAGGAAGGTAAGCGCCGACTCCCTATTATAATTGGAGGATTTGAAGCGCAAGCCATTGCTGTCGAGTTGGAAAACATGCAGCCCAGTCGGCCGTTAACACATGATTTATTTAAAAATTTCGCTATCGAATTCGATATTCATATTGATGAGATTATAATTTACAATTTAAAAGAAGGTATTTTTTATTCCAAATTGATATGTACCAACAAAGAAGGTGAAAGTAAGGAGATTGATGCCCGCACTTCCGACGCGATTGCAATGGCTGTACGATTCAACTGTCCGATATATTCTTTTGAATTCATTCTCTCTTCAGCAGGAATGGTCCTTGATGAAACAGAAGGTGCAACAGAAGAAGAAAAACCTAAAAGTTTACCTAAGAAAAGTGCAGCCACGAAAGTCACGGAAGTGGCCAATGATTACACCTCTTTATCTGTTGAAGAGTTAAAAGAGCTTTTAATGAAAGCCATTGATGAAGAAGCCTATGAAACTGCCTCTAAAATCAGAGATGAGCTTAGCAAACGGAAGAAATCTTCGGAACAATAAAACTACTGCATTGCGATCCTATCAGCAAAAGGTATTTTTTCTTTTTATCCAATTCCTTTTTATTTCCGTCCCCACATTTTCACAGCAGAGCATTTCCCTCTGCAAAACATGGAAATACATCAGCATTATTGATTCAGCAGGGTCTCCGGTGAAGAGAGTTGGTGAAAATGATTTCATGAAATTGACAGAAGATTCAAATGGAAAAAGATTCTCGTATGTACTCGCTCTGGAAAAAATCCGGGCAAAGGGCAGTTGGGAAATCAATGACAGTACACTTCAATTCATCTACGACCCTTCCTCACTGCTTTCGTCCTATATTGACATTCGTTCTTTCAAAATTATTCTTATTGATTCCCTTCGCTTACAGATACAGGAAGTGACCAGTGGAAAAACAAATCGTCTACGGTTTAATTATACAATGCATAAATGATAATTTTACTTTGTATTTATCCACTATAGAACCTTTTTCCCTTACTTTCGTAAAAACATGCTCAACGTATTACCATGAAAAAAGAACATTTCGCTGCCCTACTTCTACTGCTGATGGTTTCTGTTAACGCGAAAGCACAATGGAGTTGGCTTCATCCCTCTCCCCAGGGAAATAACATCAACAAACTGAGTTTTTTAAATACTTCTACAGGATGGGCTGCCGGAGATAAAGGCGCATTGATTAAAACCACTAATGGGGGCAGTTCCTGGGCATTGCAATATCCCGGACATATTGATGACATCACCGAATTGCAGTTCACCGATAGTTTGAATGGATTTATGGCAGCCGGTAGTGATTTATATTATTCCTCTAACAGCGGAACATCATGGAGTATCCGCTATCGTTTTCCATCCTATATCATTAGTGCATTATCTATGGTGGATGCAGATAGCGGAGTTGTTGCTTTGAAAAACGGAAGTTCAATGGGTCAATTATTTAAGACCACTGACGGTGGACTATCCTGGCAGCAAATATTACCCAATACACCCGGAGATATTAATGATATTGCATTGACAGCAAATGGCAATGGAATGCTCGTAGGTACAGGTGCTTTATCCATGCGCACAACAGATTATGGTAATACCTGGAGTTTTGTAGGAATAGCAAGTGCGGTCGAATTTATTGACCTCAGCATGCCTTCCGGACAGAATATTTACATCGCCTCAGCAGCACAAATTTTTCAATCCACAGATGCCGGGGTAACCTTTACGCCCATTGGGAATCCTGCACAAACCGCGGGTACCAACCTCCTTAGCATCGACTTTGTCAATCTCAACAATGGTGTGGTGGGCAGTGAGGCCGGCAATATATTTTTCACTTCAGATGGAGGGGCTAACTGGAATAACTATTTATCCAATGACTGGTTCAATGCGCTGGATGTGTCGGCAAACACAGCGAATAACTTCATCGTTGCAGGAACGAATGGATCGTTACTAAAATCAACGAATGGAGGAACAGCATGGAATGAACTCTCCTCACGTGTTTCTGAAACCAGATTAAATGGTATTGAAACCCTATCATCTACCGAAGCTTTTGCTGCTGGAGTTTCCGGAACGATTTTACACACCACCAACAGTGGAGTGACCTGGACACCACAGGCTAGCAATGCAGGTGGTGAAGACTTACATGATATTCTTTTTGTAAATGCCACAACAGGATTAGCAGTGGGCTCCAGCGGAACCATTGTAAAAACTATTGATGGAGGGGCAAACTGGAATTTTATTTTTAGCGGTATCGGTGAAAATTTATATAACCTTCATAAGACTTCCGGTAATAAAATTTATGTCTGCGGAGCGAATGCAAAAATTGCCTTTTCCACTAACAATGGTGATACCTGGACGGATGTTCCCAATTCATTTACAGGATTAGGATATGACTTTAAACTCATACAAAGCTTTGGAACCGACACACTCATCATCTCCACCAACCAACCTTATCTTGTTACTACCTACGACAATGGTTTAAGCTGGAATTTAGTCAACAATGGAGGGGCTACAGATAATACAGCGATGTATTTCAGCAATAGCATGACCGGATTTACGGGAACCAGTATCGGAGAAATTTATTCGACAGTAGATGGAGGAATCAACTGGTCACTCGAATTGCAAACGAATGGAAATGATCCGATCAATTGCATAAAATTTACGGATCCGTTGAACGGATGGTTCTTCGCCGGCAATGAAATTTACAGAACCGCTAATGGAGGAAGTGTATGGGGAAAAGAAATCAATCCAAGTAAAGCCCCATTATACGACATAGATTTTCTAGTTGGCAACAATGCACTGGCTGTTGGAGATGGTCTCTCCACTATTCTTGCAAGGAAAAATGATATGCAATTGAGTTTACCGACAAATACTTTTTGTACAGACAATGGCTACACGCTTGCCATCAATGCAAATGGCAACTGGAATCCCGGCAATCAATTTCGTATCGAATTATCCGATGAATTCGGTGAGTTTATCTATCCGACAACACTAGGATCTGTTACTGCAACAGGAACAACACCCGTTCCTATCAACGTACCCAACGGACTCATTGATGGAACAGATTACAGGATTAGAATTTTTTCTACCAATCCCCCTATGTGGAGTCCGCTCAATTCTATTCCTATTGAAGTTCGAACATCTCCTGATGCCTATATCGTTGCCGGAGGACCCACAGCCTTTTGTGCAGGAAGTTCTGTCACCTTGTATGCATTTACAGGAGCGAACTGGGTATACCAATGGTATAAAGATGGAGTACTTATCAACGGAGCAAATGCCGATACCCTATTCGTTGATTCCACAGGGAATTATACAGTTAATGTAAGCGATGGTATATGTGATCTCACCTCTCCGATTACGGATGTACTGGTGATCAACTGCAGTGGAATTTCAGAGCAGTTATCTGCCTCAAATTATCTTTTGTACCCCAACCCATCAAAAGACATCATTCGCATCACTTCAAAAGACAGTCGAGCGATTAACAAAATGACCATTACAGATATAACCGGAAGAATTATTGATGTGATTACTCCTGGAGATGCGACAGCTATTCAATTGAATGTTGAAAGTTATCCTCAAGGGATGTATCAGGTGATCATTGATGGAAATAAGCCGGCGGTATTACGATTCATCAAACTCTGATACAAGTCCTGAATTCGTTATCTTCTTCCATTGACGTTGAATCCTTTTTTCTTTCTTTAGAAGGATAGGATTCATTAATAGTACTAATTTCCGTTTTCGAGAAGATGTTAACTTACCGGTTATTATGTGTTGGCGCAAGTCGGTCAAGTCGTGCCATTGTCCGAGTTCCTCTTGAAGTTGATCAAAGAAAGGATGACGCACATCGACCTTTAAACCGAAGTATTGCTTAGTGGTTAACAGTGAAGATAAATACATTACTCTTTTTAGATGAATTCTGGATTTATGCCAACCGGTAGTTTCAGGAGGAGTGTTTATACATTCAACGGACTTTGGCAATTGATTATTCAGAAATTTCACTAAATCTTTAGTATCTATTTTTTTCATGGTGGCAGATAGTTCCATCCTGCTTTCTTCAAGAAATTTTCGCGACTTTATAAATCTCTTTTGCAACGCTCTCATTCGACCGGCGATTACTTTTTCAGAAATTTTCAGGTCACCCAATGATGGGTAGTGAAACAATAGTTTATTTATAATTCCGGTTAACCGAACCTCCCCTGCTAATGAGGAAATGGTTTTCCATTCTTTAAAACAACTGTTTCTTTTTCCCGTAATATGTGAATGCAATTTAGCGGAAGCCAGAATCTTTTTCATCATCACACGCGCTTCGTGCAAATTTTCAGGATGAGAAGTGTGGATAAAGAGATTTAGCTGCTGTAAAGCTTCATCCTGCCACGATTCAATTTTCTTATACCTAATTTTAGTCATTATTTACGGGAAAAAAAGTGATTTTACCGATATACCTTTTATATCCACGCTGAAATTACGATATTCGTTCCATAAAACACTTAAATTTTAAATGTCCACTGTTTACACTAGAGGAAATTATTTCCATTACCGACTGAGCATCTTTTTTCTTCTATTGACATCAATCAGCACTTTGAAGGGTCAGGTTTTAATAGAATTTAAGGGAGATGAAAAAACAATTTATGCTTACAAAGGAGGAGATGAATTCACCGGTGAATATCTAAACAAAGAAAAATGGATGACTGCTTATCCATGGGCCAGGCATTTGTATTGCAGCATGGATGTTAATTACTATTCTGACGGAGACGATCTTATACAGCAAGGCGGGGTATTGTCCATCACCGCCCGAAAAAGTAAAATCACTGCCAGAGCAATACCTTATGAAAGTGATAGTTTCCTGTTACGATGTCCGGACAAACCTACTGTCAGCAACCTTATGACATTTGATTATCAGAGTGGGATAATTTATTCAAAAGAAAAATACACCTATGGATTATTTGAAATTCGTTTTCGCACTGACGTTTCCTCGGGATTATGGCCGACATTCTGGTTGTTTGGGGCAGATAATCAGGAGATCGATATTTTTGAGATGGGCGGATCCAGAGCGGGTGCTTTTCATGTGGATGTGCATTGTAAAAAGGGCTGTAAAAACTATCCTGTATTTTTAGGGTTATTAAGAAAAAACTGGGGCTCCCATTTATATACAACGGCAGACTGGAAAAATAATTTCCATACCATCAGCATCGACTGGCGCGAGGAAGGCATTACCTGGTACCTGGACGGACTGCCTGTCGCATGGTGGAAGGGAACATTCAACGACCCATTGGCTTTAATTGCTAATCTGGCAGTGACCAATAAAGATGGTTCCATTGGAGGAGCGATCACCGGGAGCACGCTGTTTCCTGCAAAATTTGATATTGAATACATCCGCATTTGGCAAAAAGACAACAAACAAAATTACCGCTTTGAAAGCTCAGGAAATGCATCTCCGTTTCGGGTATCTATGCAGAATAATAAAAATTCTGAATCAGCTACTCTGACAAAAAAGAAAAGACCGGAATACAAGAGAAAAATAATAAAAACACCCGTTCAAAGAATCGGCATCTTCCGGGAATCAGCTGATAAACTGTTGGTAAGCATGGAAGGGAATAAGAGTGCTACAGCCATGATAGAACTGACTATAAAAGGTAGTCCGGCAGCGAAGCAGCAGCATGAACTAAAAAACGGAACATCCCTCCTCCCCTTATCCGGACCGGGAATCTATGCGCTTAAAGTAAAATGCGCAGACCAAATGGAGGAGGTATTCATTGAAGTGCAATAGCCATCTCCTGAAACGTTAAATACACCTTCTCAATAATCTAAAGTTCAACACTATATTTGTTTAAAATAAACACTATGAAGCAATTCTTTAAAATATTCTTTGCCTCCATGCTTGGATTTATCTTCGGACTTGGCCTATTATTCTTCCTTTTCATTGTCATCATTTCTATGTCTGTCTCCTCTTTAAAAAATGATGAAGTCATTGTTTCCGAGAATAGCATTCTCCATATCCGACTTGATTTTCCGCTAAAAGATCGTAGTTCGAACAATCCATTTGAAAACTTCAACTTAAACCGGTTTGAGGCAAAACATTCCATTGGATTAAATGACATCTTGAAAAATATTAAGAAGGCCTCCAAAGACGATAAAATAAAAGGAATATACCTTGATGTTACTTCATTAGAGGGAGGCATAGCCAGCATTGATGAAATTCGCAATGCACTACTTCAATTTAGAAAATCAGGCAAGTTTATTTATGCGTTTGCGGATTACTATACACAGGGAGGCTACTATCTGGCTTCTGCTGCCGATAAAATTTATTTGAATCCGGAAGGTTCGGTAGGCTTAACAGGACTTGCAGCACAACTCATGTTTTTCAAAGGAACACTGGAGAAACTGGAGGTTGAGCCGCAGGTCATTCGTCACGGAAAATTCAAAAGTGCTATTGAGCCCTTCATTTTGGATAAGATGAGCGACGAGAACCGTGCCCAGATCCGTGCGTTTGTTGATCCGATGTGGGAACACTTGTCAAAATCGATATGCCTGCAACGGAAAATCAGTACTGATGATTTCAAATTAATTGTTGATTCCATGAAAGCGAGAACAGCAGCAGATGCCAAGGAGTTGAAACTGGTAGATGAACTGGCCTATTTCGATGAATTCACTGCAGCGTTGAATAAAAAAATCGGTAAAAAACAGATGAAAAATTAAATTAGTTTCACTCGGACGTTATAAAAAATCACCCGAACCAAAAGGTACCGGAGCAACGTTCCCTAAGGATAAAATCGCCGTTATCTTCGCTTCGGGATCAATTTCTAATGGTGATGGTGACGATGAATCTATCGGTTCTGATAAATTATCTGATGCCATTCGTTCCGCCAGAAAAGATGAAAAGATCAAAGCAATTGTATTGCGCGTCAATTCGCCCGGTGGAGATGCGCTGGCTTCGGAAGAAATATGGAGAGAAGTACTGTTGGCGAAAAAGGCGAAGCCTGTTATTGTTTCTATGGGTGATGTGGCTGCTTCCGGAGGATATTATATCAGTTGCGCTGCGGATAAAATTGTAGTGCAGGAAAATACACTCACCGGATCTATTGGTGTATTCGGATTGCTGTTCAATGCTGAGAAAATGCTGAAAAATAAATTAGGGATTACCACAGATGTATATAAAACAAATCCCTTTACGGATATGGGAAGCATCGCCCGCCCGCTTACTCCATCGGAGCAATTGATTCTTCAGCAGGAAGTGGATCGTATTTATGATGTATTCACCCGCAGAGTGGCTGAAGGTCGCAAGTTGACACAACCCCAAGTGGACAGTATTGGTCAGGGAAGAGTTTGGGCCGGTGCAAAAGCCATTGAAATTGGATTAGCGGATACACTCGGCGGACTTGAAACAGCCATTGATATAGCTGCCGCAAAAGCAGGAATAAAAGAATATCGTATTACCCAATTACCGGAACAAAAAGATCCATTTCAAGCGATGCTCCAGGATTTTTCTACCGAAGTGAGTACCAAGGTTACCATGGAACAAACCGGAGAGTCGTATAAATACATCAAGGCCATCAAGGAAATTCTACATCTGAACGGTGTGCAGGCGTTGAGTCCCTACAGTGTAAACTTCTAAGCGATAGAAATGGGTAGCACCTGAAAGGAAACCAACATCAATGTTGTCGAAATATGAAACAACCTGCTAGCCACGTTGGGCTTTCAACAAATGCAAGGCCATCAATTCCGAAACATTCTCCTTTGAAAGTATACCCGTCACGACTCCATTGCTGTAAACAGGTACCAGCGGTAAATCCGACTCCATCATTTTCATCCAGACTTTATCCAGCGCATCATTTTCTGTCACTGCATAGTCCACTTTCCGTGTGGAATGGCTGATTAAAGTATCGGGACCATATTCAGCATATCCTTTCAGTAATTCATCACGCGTAACATAGCCGATAACTTCCGCTCCAGATAGCACGAGGAAATCCGTCACATAACCGGAAAGCAAGGCATTCACACCCTCCTGATAAGTGGAAGAATCGGATAATGCGGTATAGGTACTGATCATCGCTTGCTTTACAGTAACGTTTTTGAAAACACTCTGCTGCTGTATCATTTTATTTTCAGTTTGTGCTCCGAAAAACACAAATACACCAATGAGAATCAGGAAAGGATTAAAAAACAAACCTGCTGCTATAAACAGCACCGCGATCGATTGTCCGACGGCAGCAGCAATCTGCGTGGCACGCACTCTCGACCACTTCATCGCCAGTAATGCCCTGAAAACTCTGCCGCCATCCATCGGAAAAGCAGGGATCAGGTTAAACACTATCAACGAAATATTCACGATCATCATGTTCACGGCAAATCCATTCGCTGAATAATCTTCCATATCGAAAGCAATGGGCATTCCCTTTCCAAGGTAAATAATAATTAATAAAACACCTACAATAGCCACATTCACCAGGGGACCGGCAATTGCCACAACGAGCTCTTGCTTGGGATCTTCCGGCATTTTCTCCAGCCGTGCTACTCCACCAATGGGTAGGAGCGTAATATCTCTGGTTTTGATATTGTATTTAGCGGCCGCCAAAGCATGACCGAGTTCATGCAGGAGCACACAAAAAAATAAGGAAAGCATAAAAACAATTTCATGGAGTACATCAGTTACCGTTCCGTTTGCGCTTATACGACTGTAAGCGATCCAGATGAATAAAATAAAAAAGGTCCAATGGATAAAAATCCTGATTCCCTTCACACTCGCAATTTGAAATGCACCTTTCATAGATTGATTAAAGTAATTCGAACTTATTCATTTATTGAAACATGTGGAGAAATTCTAAGTTAACATATTAAAACGAGATTTTTCCACATCGGTAAAAATACTGCAAAAAATCAGGGTGAGAGATGAATAATTCTTCTAATTTTAGACGTAGAATAAATCATTGAATGGAAAATTATCATATAGCTGAAATTCTGGAAGAAACAGCAAAGCTGATGGAGTTGCATGGAGAGAATCCTTTTAAAATCCGATCCTTTCAAAATGCCGCATTAAAAATTGAAAAGAGTTTGGTGAAGCTGGATGGGAAATCCATAGAAGAACTTGAGGCGATGGAGGGTATTGGAAAAAGTTTGAGTCAAAAGATTCATCATTTATTAGTACATAAATCTTTACCGGATCTTGAAAAACTTTTACAAGACACTCCGCCCGGTGTCCGTGAAATGTTGAAGTTAAAAGGACTTGGTCCCAAGAAAACGGCATTACTCTGGAAAGAGTTGCAGATTGAATCACCCGGTGAGTTATTATACGCCTGCAATGAAAACAGGCTGGTGGAGCTAAAGGGATTCGGCTCGAAGACGCAGGATATACTTAAGAAAAGTGTCGAGTACATTCTATCAAAAAAAGGCCATTTTCACTATGCGTATGGGGAGCGCGTTGCCTATGAATTTATAAAGGCAATTCAACTTATTAATAACAGCATTCCACTACAAATAACAGGAGCATTAAGAAGGAAATGCGAAACGATAGACAGCATTCAGTTCATCGCTCCTTTAGCTACTGAATCGACGCTGCAAGAAGCCATCTCTAGTTTACCAGCCGAACTTTATCATTCAACAGATTGTACGAAAGGTGATATTCAACTGACCGGTCCCGGTGATATCAAAATACAAATACTGTTTTATGAAGAAACTGAGGAAGCATGGAATTTATGGAAGACGACCGGAAATGAAAAGCATATCTCGCTCTGTTTTCAAAAACAACCCATTGGTGAATCGGACTTAAAGAAATTGAAATCAGAAATGGAGATTTACGAACAATTCCATCTCCCCTATTTAGAGCCGGAATTCAGGGAAGGACTTCATGAAATTGAAAAAGCAGTTTCCAAAAAATTACCAGCAAAACTCATTACAACCGAACATCTCAAAGGCATTCTTCATAATCACTCCACTTATAGTGACGGCAAGAATACTTTGGAAGAAATGGCCATCGCTTGCCGTGATAAAGGGTATCAATACCTGGGCATTTCTGATCATAGTAAAACCGCATTTTATGCAGGAGGATTAAGTATAGAACGAGTAATCGCCCAGCAGGAAGAAATTGCAATATTGAACACAAAACTGGCTCCCTTTCGAATTTTCTCAGGAATTGAATCCGATATATTAGCAGATGGAAGTCTGGATTACCCGGATGAAATTTTATCGCGATTCGATTTTATTGTAGCCTCTGTTCATTCCGGTTTAAGGATGGACAGTGAAAAGGCAACAGCACGACTACTCAAGGCCATACGCAATCCATACACCACCATTTTAGGACATCCCACCGGTCGTTTACTGCTCGCCAGAGAAGGTTATCCCATAAATTATGAGGAAATTTTAAAAGCTTGCGCTGAGGAAAATGTCGTAGTAGAATTAAATGCACATCCCTACCGTTTGGATCTGGACTGGAGATGGATCGACTATGCTGTACAGCTCGGATTAAAGATTTCCATTAATCCTGATGCTCATTCCATTGAGGGTTATGGTGATATGTATTATGGTGTGGCGGTAGCCAGGAAGGGTTTTTTAAGTGTGGAAGACACTTTTAACGCGCTCTCGCTGGAAGAAATCACGGAATGGTTCAAAAAGAAAAAATCAGCCTTGGGAAGTATTAAATAATATTTCCTAACTTTAGGCTTCAAGTTCATCAACTGATTCTATGCCTATCATCAATTCGGTTTTATCATGGATAATGAAGCAGCGATTGCATCAGATTGAACTATTCATGAAATTTCCGAATGAAGTTCAGCAAGATCTTTTAAAGAAATTGATTGTCGCTTCCCGCTATACTGAATTCGGCAGGCGATTCGACTTTTCATCCATCTCCAGTTCCAGAGAATTCAGACAGCGAATTCCTATTCAGGATTATGAAAGTTTAAAACCCTACATTTTCAGATTAAAAGCAGGGGAACAGCAATTACTATGGCCGAGTGATGTACGCTGGTTTGCTAAATCAAGCGGTACAACCAATGATAAATCTAAATTTATTCCTGTTACTTCAGAAGCGTTAGAGGAATGCCATTACAAGGGGGGAAAAGATTTACTCTGCATGTATTTTCACAATAATCCGGAGACACAATTATTTAACGGGAAGTTATTGACACTGGGAGGCAGTCATCAGATCAATTCCCTCAGCAATGATTCCTTCTACGGTGATCTGAGTGCGATCCTTATACAAAACCTCCCCTTCTGGATACAGTTATTCAGAACGCCGGAGCGGTCTATTGCGCTCATGGATGAATGGGAGGAGAAAATTGAGATGATGGCCAAGACATGCATGTTTGAGAATGTCACTAACATAGCAGGTGTTCCTTCCTGGACATTGGTATTGCTGAAACGCATTTTAGAAATCAGCGGCAAAAGTGATCTCACGGAAATATGGCCCAATCTGGAGTTATTTGTACATGGTGCAGTTAGTTTCACGCCTTATAAAGATCAATTCCAAAAGTTGATTCCAAAATCAGATATGTTTTATCTGGAAACATACAATGCTTCAGAAGGATTTTTTGGTATTCAGGATCGACTCTACAGTGAGGATATGTTGCTCATGCTGGATTACGGCATATACTATGAGTTTTTACCGGTGAGTGAATGGGAAAAAGAAAATCCAACTACGATCACACTCGATGAAGTGAAATTAAATGAAAACTACGCGATCATCATCACCACCAATGCAGGTTTATGGAGATATAAAATCGGAGATACTGTGGCATTTACCAGCTTAAGTCCTTTCAGAATAAGAATTACCGGAAGAACTGCGCATTTTATCAATGCCTTTGGCGAGGAATTAATCATCGAGAACGCTGACAAAGCCATTCAAGCTGCATGCCATGCCACCGGTGCTATTATCAGAGAATACACTGCAGGACCGGTTTATTTCAGTGACAAAAGCAGCGGTGCTCATGAGTGGATCATTGAATTCGTCTCACCGCCGATAGACATCCATGACTTCACTGTTTTATTGGATGATGCGTTAAAAGCACAAAATTCTGACTACGAAGCCAAAAGATACAAGGATAAAGTTTTAGCACTTCCCATTATACATAATGTTCCACCAAATACGTTTTACGAATGGATGAAGCGAAGAGAAAAATTAGGCGGTCAACATAAAGTGCCTCGCCTGTCAAATAACAGAAATTATCTCGAAGAAATTTTAAATAATGTACAGGTTGGCGAATAGGTTTTCATTCCTGTTGTTTTTTCTATTGACTACTTTTTCTGCAACCGGTCAGATGAGGCAGGATTCTATTACAGGCGTAAAAGACTTTAACCTCGATCCTCTTGGCAACTGTTACTACCTGAAGGGTGCAGATATTGTTAAGATCAACAGCAGAGGAAAGGAGCTCGTCCGTTATAGCATGAAGAATATCGGAGCACCCAGCTCCTTTGATGTAAGTAACCCTATGCGGATACTCATCTTCTATGCGGAGTTTGCCACCATTCGGATCCTTGATAATAATCTGGTGGATCAGTCAGAAATTGATTTACGTGAACTGGGACTTCTGCAACCACGTGTGATGGCCGGCTCCCCGGATCAGGGCATTTGGGTGTATGATGAGATCCCGGGTACTTTGATGAAAATAGATGTGAGGTTAAAAAAAAGCAGTTTCTCCGTTGACCTTAACCAATTGATGGGTCGACGACCAAATCCTACTCTTCTGCTGGCCAATCAGGACTGGATTATTCTTAAAGATACCTGTGAAATCATGGTATTTGATCAATTTGGATCAAAAGTAAAATCCATTCCCTTCGAGCAGGAACCCCATCTTATTCAACTCAAGGATAACCTACTGATGATTAACCTGAAGAATGAGCTAATCACTTATAACCTAACCCTAAACGCCGAAGCGAAGACCGCAGTGTTCTGTCCTCCGGGATGCAGCAAATCCCTCCTCTCAGCGGATAAATGCTGGTATATTTTGGATCAAAACCTCTATATTCCTCAATGAACTTTTCAACAGCCTTTGGTTGACTACTCTACAGAAGCTATTTTTGGTCTCTCGATACGATTATCTTTCATGTTTCATTCTTAAAAAAATAAAAAATTGGCTACAAGTTCCCCTACTAAAAATATGCACATTGCAGTGGCTGGCAATATCGGCTCCGGTAAAACCACATTAACAAGTCTGCTGGCAAAAAACCTGAAATGGGAACCACATTATGAAGATGTTGATGACAACCCCTACCTCAATGACTTCTACGAAGACATGCAACGGTGGTCATTTAATTTGCAGATTTTCTTTTTAAACAGCAGATTCAATCAAATACTTAAAATCAGAAAAAGCAATAAGACGGTAATTCAGGACAGAACCATCTATGAAGATGCATACATATTCGCACCGAATTTGCATGCCATGGGTTTAATGACTACCAGAGATTTTAATAATTACCTGGAGTTGTTCAACCTCATGAGTAATTTCGTTCAGCCACCTGATCTTATGATTTATTTGAGAGGCACCGTTCCTGCACTTGTCAATCAGATTCAAAAGAGAGGAAGAGCGTATGAAAACTCCATTCGTCTGGATTATCTCAAGCGCTTAAACGAACGCTATGAAGCCTGGATTTCACAATACGAACAGGGGAAAATATTGATCATCGATATTGATGATATCAATTTTGCTGAAAACCCTGAGCATCTGGGAATGGTCATCAATAAAATTAATGGTGAAATCAACGGACTTTTTTAATCTGCATTTCTGATCTTATTCCAATAAAAAAGGCTGTTCCCGGGGAGCAGCCTTTTTTTATTCTTAGCTATTCTTTATTACTCAATTGCGGATCAGGTTACTTTTGATTCAATCCATTCACTACTTGCTTAGTGATGTCAAGGGAATCACTGGCCAGCAGGATGCCTCCTCCTCTGGAATAACCCAGAATAAAATCATAACCATGCTTCTTATTGAACACTTTCAGGTACGACATCAAATCAACATGGATACTATCTGTCAGTTGCGCTTCTTCTTCCTTGAGTGATTCAAGGAGATTATCACGTTCTTCCATGAGCGCTTGTTGTTTTTTCATCAAGGACTCTTCTCTCAACTGCCTTTCTCCCGCACTCATCCCTGCGGCTCTTTCCTGATACTCCTTGATCTCCTTCTCCAGATAACTGCCCTTATTCATCAGGACTTTATCCAAACTATCCCTCTTCTTACCCATAGCTTCCAGCATATCTTTAAAAAGGGTGTAATTATCCATAAGCGAATCCGAATCAACGAACACAATTTTCGAGTTCAATGCAGGACCGGAAACGGGTATTGTTTCAACAGTATTTCCATCATTAAATCTGAGATAATAGAGATAAGCTACTGCCAGGAACAGTATTACATTGAGAATCAGAGAGGCTTGTTTCAAGATAGTATATTTTTTCCAAAGATAGAAAAGCCTGACTTAATACAAGATCAATCCTCCTGCTGTGTACCTTTGCACCCTTATTTTATGGCAGCATGAGCATACAACAGGAAATCAAGAAACGACGCACTTTCGCAATTATCAGTCACCCGGATGCAGGTAAAACCACGCTTACTGAGAAATTTCTTCTTTTCGGAGGCGCCATTCAAACGGCAGGTGCGGTAAAATCGAATAAAATCAAGAAAAGCGCCACCTCCGATTTCATGGAGATCGAGCGGCAAAGGGGAATATCTGTAGCCACATCGGTCATGAATTTTGAATACAGTGACACTTTAATCACCTTATTGGATACACCGGGGCATAAAGATTTTGCTGAGGATACCTACCGGACACTCACCGCTGTAGACAGTGTTATCCTGGTCATCGACTGCCAGAAAGGGGTTGAGGAACAAACCTACAAGTTGATGGAGGTCTGCAGAATGAGGGATACGCCGGTCATCATTTTTGTGAATAAGATGGACCGGGAAGGAAAATACCCATTTGATCTACTCGATGAACTCGAAGAAAAATTAAAAATAAAAGTTCGACCATTGAGCTGGCCGATCAGCATGGGATCAACGTTTAAAGGGGTTTACAATCTTTATACGAAAAGCCTGTATGCCTTTACCCCTGGCACTGAAAAGAAGCCGGAAGGAATCAGCATTACCAGTTTAGCAGATCCGGCGATTGACAAACTGGCGGGACAATACGCGCCACAACTTCGCGAGGATGTGGATCTCATCGAAGGCGTATATGAAAAATTTGATACGAAGGATTATTTGAGCGGTCAACTGGCACCGGTATTCTTTGGATCGGCGATCAATAATTTTGGGGTTAAGGAAATGCTGGATGCTTTCATAGAAATCTCTCCGGTTCCCGGAGGTAGAACGAGTGATAAGAGAGATGTGAATCCTGATGAAAAAGCATTTACCGGTTTCATTTTTAAAATACATGCCAACCTCGATCCCCGACACCGCGATCGTATTGCTTTTTTAAGAGTCTGCAGCGGAAAGTTTGAACGCAGTAAATTTTACCATCATGTTCGTCTCGATAAGGATATCCGCTTTAACAATCCTGCTACCTTTTTGGGACAAAGCAAGAGCATCATCGATGAAGCCTATCCGGGTGATGTGATCGGATTATACGACTCCGGTAATTTTAAAATCGGCGATACCTTATCGGAAGGAGAGGAATTAAATTTTCAGGGGATTCCCAGTTTCTCACCGGAGATATTTAAGGAACTGGTCAATACCGATCCGATGAAAACGAAACAACTGGAAAAAGGAATTACGCAATTAACGGATGAAGGAGTAGCACAGCTCTTCACACAGTTTGGCGGCAACCGGAAGATTGTGGGTACCGTGGGTGAACTTCAGTTTGAAGTGATTCAATACCGGTTGGAGCATGAGTATGGCGCTTCCTGTAAATTCAATATGATTCAGGTGTATAAGGCGTGTTGGATTACTTCAGAGGATAAAGTGAAGCTCGATGAATTCATTCGTTTCCGTCAGCACCAGGTGGCTACTGATAAAGACGGGAATCTCGTTTACCTTGCCGATTCACAATGGATGCTGGATCAGATGATAAAAAATTATCCGGACCTTCAATTTCATTATACTTCTGAATTCAAACGGAAATCGCTCAGCGAATAAAAGACTTCAACATTACAACCTGACTTTTCCTCTGCCAAAAGCCCATATTAAAAAATCGGGAAAAACTTTGGACCAGGTTTCTTCGTCATGTCTGCCTCCTTCTACTTCCACATACTCGATATTCGTTCCCTTTTCATAACCGATAGCCTGTAGCTCATCTATCAGATCTAGTGTATCTTCAATCGAATCAATAACACCATTGTTATTCCGGTCTGAAAGTTCATCTTCTGTACCGCACTGAAACCAGAAACGCTGATTGCTCACCGAATCCGTTCCACGGACTAATTTATGGATGATACGGTCACTGGCTTCATCATACCCTCCATCGTAGCTCTTACTTCTCCACCAAAAAGAACCGGAGAAAACACCGGTTGTACCGAAGAAATGTGGATAGTTCCAGGAAATGTCAAATGCAGAGAGTCCACCGAGTGAAAAACCTGCAATGGCCGTATGGGCAGGACCCTCGAGCACTCTGAAATTTTTCTTCAGCAAGGGCAAGAATTCATTCACCATAAAGCGGCTATACTTCCCTGCTTTATTGCCCCTGCTCTTATAATCAGGTACTCCTGCCACTCCATATTCGTGCAAGCGGTTATGCGCGTGAATACCGGCAATGATCATTGGGGGAATCACATTTTCATTGTACAATTTCAACAAGGCTTCTTTCACTTTAACCTTATGCAGCAATTGTCCGTCATTTAAAATCAACACAGGAAACGAAAACTGAGGCGTTTCTTTGTACCAGGGAGGCAGTACAATTTCCACTTTCATCTGACGCTTCAGTGCAGCTGAAAAAAAATCTTCAATAAAAATTGTTTTCAAGAGACCTTCCGGCTTCTCTTCCTCAGGTTTACTTTTAATAAGCGGACGTTTACTTGAAGAGTGAGTTGACATTATTTTAATTTCAATACAAAAGTAGAGTTATCGAGGAAACAACGATGGAAAAATTTAACAAGTGCAGCAGAACTTAAGAACAGTAGTTTGTCAATTTTAAGAAGGATTTCTATTTAGAAACAGTTTGAAATTTCAATTCTCCCCGTTCGATTTGTTGAACAATCGATTCAATAAGTTGATCTTCTGCATCGGCCTTATATTCTGATTTCAGGTTGGATCCGAAAAGCCGGGCGAGTCCCTGCCAGAAAAATGCCTGCAATCCCCCTCTCAATTCCTTTACCAACGCATAGGAAGTAGAACCGGTTTCCCTGTCAATCAATTTGATTAAGATGCGTCCTTGAGTGACCGTCAGTTTTTTCAGATCCCTTTCAAACTGATCTTTAAGCTCTGCTTCGGTCTTCTTAATAAATTTCTTCTTCGCTCTTTCATTGGAGATATGCGCCACGCTATCATTGATAAACTTTAATTGCACTGCTGCCAGTTTTGCATACGGATAAGCTCTTAAAACATCGCGTCGCAGCTTGAGGAAGGATTTCATTTTCGCCGCTGCTTCCGGAGAGATGGAGGCATATATTTCGGCGGGAGCAAGATGAATAATCGGCATGGTATCCCCGTCAATAACAGTAGCGAGGACTTTATAACCACCACCGGGCATCTCCAGTTGAGCGGAGACTTTTAATGAAAAGGCAAGTAACAAGAAGAGAAGACTACGGGATTTCATGCCACTCGTCCAAACCAAATATGTGCCAAAATCATGACCTTCTGATTTTCCATGCGGATCTTTGGGTGCCATCGCCAGTAGTAACGACAGGCTTCCTGTTCTTATTGCTTTGATCCTGCAAGAGGTAGGAAAGAATTAATCCGGCTTGCTGTTCTTCTTTTGACAATTCCTCTTTTAAGACAGCCGGGGTAAAATAATGCTTCACAAAATGGGTATCGAAATTACCGCTGGTAAAGGCATCATGTCGCAGGACATAACTACAAAATGGCAAAGTGGTTTCGCAGCCCACAATCACATATTCACGAATAGCCCGCAGCATTCTGGCTATGGCCTCTTCCCTATCCTTCCCATGGGTGATGAGTTTAGCAATCATCGGATCGTAATAAATCGGAATATCCATTCCCTCTTCAAATCCATCATCGACTCTCACTCCCGGTCCCTGTGGACGAACATAGCGAACGAGTTTACCGATATCCGGCAGGAAGTCATTGGCAGGATCCTCCGCATACACCCTTACTTCAACGGCATGCCCTTCAATTTTCAAATCCTCCTGACTAAACGACAATGGATGCCCCTCTGCAATTCTGATTTGTTCCTTTACCAGATCGATGCCTGTAATCATTTCCGTGACCGGATGCTCCACCTGCAAGCGGGTATTCATCTCCAGGAAATAAAAATTCAGGTTTTCATCCAGGAGGAATTCCACGGTACCTGCCCCCACATAATTAGCGGCCTTAGCCACGAGCACCGCGCATTTCCCCATTGCTTCTCTGATAGCAGGAGTCAATACAGAACTGGGTGCTTCTTCAATCACTTTCTGATGCCTTCTTTGGATAGAACATTCCCGTTCAAACAGGTATACAATATTTCCCTGCTGATCGCCCAAGACCTGAATCTCAATATGCCGTGGAGAAGCCACATATCGCTCAATAAAAACCGAACCATCACCAAACGCGGAAGTCGCTTCACTCACTGCCCGTTCGAGCATTTCATCAAACTGATCTTCACTCTCGACAATCCGCATCCCCTTACCGCCACCACCTGCTGAAGCCTTAATCAGAATGGGGAAGCCCACTTCCTTGGCGACTTGTCGCGCTTGAGAAACATCTGATATCGCATAATCCGTACCCGGCACCAGAGGAATATCGAATTTCTTAGCAGCTGCTTTTGCAGATAATTTGTCACCCATGATCTCCATGGACTCCGGAGATGGTCCAATCAAAACCAGACCATTTTTCTTCACCTCCCGGGCAAAGGACGCATTTTCAGATAAAAACCCGTATCCGGGATGAATCGCTTGTGCGCCTGTCTTCAAGGCGGCATCAATAATTTTATCTATTACCAGATAACTTTGCTGAGAGGGTGCCGGACCAATAAAAACGGCTTCATCCGCATAACGGACATGCAAGGCATTTCGATCTGCTTCCGAATAAACCGCAACAGTTTTAATACCCATTTCACGGGCTGATCTCATAATTCTTAAAGAAATCTCCCCCCGGTTGGCAATAAGGATTTTTGTAAATTTCATGGGATAAAACTACTAATTGTTCGCTAATAATTCATCCCATTCTATTCCTTCAACAGCCTATTTATACCATGGAAAAAAGATGATTTGTTAAAAAAATGGAGGAGATTCAATTCTATTTTCAGGATTAACAAAACTAGTCGATGGAAAAGCTTTATTATGAACTTGATAAATATGTCCGCTTTAAAAAAGAAAAGACAGGCTATTGCTTTAATTGATTTTCAGTAGTTCTTTGAAGAAGCGTTCTCCGATTTGGCATCGTACCAAAAAGGTAATCCCAAAACGGATTAGAAACCGCGAAAGCTGCATCATCCGATTTATAATGGTGCAAGGCATGATGTGTCCACCAAAATTTCAGAATTCCTTTGGGAGGTCTGTAGCGATGCACGGCATAATGAATCAGTAAATAAAACGAATACCCTGCAGCAAATCCCGGAAAAAACAGCCAGACATAGGTATCGAAAATCCATGAAAACAATGCATAAAATAGCAATGCCATCCCCAATGACAATACCGGAGGCATCACCAGGCGATCCTTATCCCTTGGATATTCATGGTGCACACCATGTATTTTATATTTCACTTCCAATTGCTTTTCCGTAACGGCATTGAAATGGAAAATCCACCGATGAATGGAATATTCTACCAATGAAAAGGTAAGCATGCCGAGGGGGAACAGATAACACACTTTCCACATTGCCAATTTCGAATACAGGACAGCATAGGTTAACATTGAAAGGGCAATCAGCAGATAGAGGATTACGGGAAAAGCAAAATGTGTCCTGGTCAATGCTTCCAGCAAACGGTTTTCAAAAATGACACCGGTACCTTGATTTTTTATTTTCGCAGATTCCATTTTCAACAAAATAGCTGAACAAATATATAATGAAAAATATCGGAATTCACAACGGGGCGGAAGCTTATTTTTCCGATTCGGAGTGTAAATTCGCTTGAATAAATAAAAAAGGGAAGCCCGGTAAAGACTTCCCTTTCTATTAAAACTATTTCATTTTATCCGACTACTTTCTTCACCAGATCTGCTGCTTCTATCAATTCAATGGCGGAGAACACTTTCAATCCGCTTTCATCAATCAACCGCTTTGCTTCATCGGCATTGGTTCCCTGTAAGCGAACGATGATAGGCACGGGTATTTCACCAATATTTTTATAGGCATCCACAATGCCCTGCGCTACCCGGTCGCAACGCACAATACCACCGAAAATATTCACGAGAATTGCTTTCACATTAGGGTCCTTCAAAATAATTCTGAATGCTTTCTCCACACGTGCTGCATTGGCTGTTCCACCAACGTCCAGGAAATTGGCGGGCTCACCACCTGCCAGTTTGATGATATCCATTGTCGCCATTGCGAGTCCTGCGCCATTCACCATACATCCTACATTCCCGTCCAGCTTCACATAGTTAAGTTCATGCGCCGCGGCTTCCACTTCAGTAGGATCTTCTTCCAACACATCTCTCATCGCTACAAAATCCGGGTGACGGAATAAAGCATTCTCATCCAGATTCACTTTTGCATCTACGGCAATAATTTTATCATCAGAGGTTTTCAATACAGGATTAATCTCAAACATGGAAGAATCCGTTTGATCATAGGCTTTATATAAATTGCTGACGAAACGTGTCATTTCTTTAAAAGCATTTCCGGATAAACCGAGATTGAATGCGATTTTACGTGTCTGGAAAGGTTGCAGACCCACACGCGGATCCACTTCCTCTTTAAAAATACGCTCCGGTGTCTTTTCTGCCACTTCTTCGATATCCATTCCACCCTCGGTAGAATACATGATAATATTACGACCGGTTTGACGATTGAGCAACACGCTCATATAAAATTCGGCTGTTTTACTCGGACCCGGATAATAGACATCCTGCGCGATCAACACCTTATGCACTTTCTTTCCGGCGGGACCTGTTTGTGGAGTCACCAGATTCATACCAATAATCTGATTGGTACGCTCTCTCAGTTCATCCAGATTCTTCGCCAGTTTCACACCACCCCCTTTTCCACAACCACCGGCATGAATCTGAGCTTTCACCACCCACCATTCGGTTCCGGTTTGTTCAGTCAGTTTTTTTGCGGCAGCAACGGCTTCCTCGGCATTTTCAGCTACAATACCTTCCTGAATGGCTACACCAAAACTCTTTAGAATTTCCTTGCCCTGATACTCATGTACATTCATAATTTCTTTCTTGAAGGGCAAAAATAATAAAATATAGGGTTAACTCAGAAATTACTACATTCCCCTGTTAATTGACTGTAATTCAAGGGGAGTAAGATGTGGAAGTAAAACAGGATTAATATTTACTGATTATCCAGGCTATTAAAGGAACCGTTCCTTTATTATTGCAACCTATAATTATACTTCAATTTCCATGCTCAAGGTTTAGTCCAAAAATTGTGTTAACTTTATGACAGGAATTAATATTATAAATGACAATGGACAAATTTTTAAGGACTGGTATATCGGCTCAAATTAAAAATGTAATTTACCGGTGAGCATGACGCTTATCTTATGAAAGGGTATGCAGATAGTTTTCCTACCGCAAATTCAATTCAAGTGATAAACATTTGTCTTTAAAAGTGATTTGGATTAAATGAGAAAACTGATATTTCTATTATTAATGACTTTGTCAACAACTCTGGTAACTGCGCAGGGGTTTTATAATCATGTTTGGCTGTTAGGAAATTTCTTTTTATTCAAGATCCGAAAGGAAGGATATTTTTTGATTCAACTTCTTACACACATACTGTTGAATATAGAAAAATGCCATTTTTAGGTACAGAAGCGACCATCTGCGATGCGCAAGGCAATTTTTTAATGAGCAGTAACGGGATTTGGATTGCAAATGCCAACAACGATACGATGGTGAATGGTGGTGATCTAGCTCCAGGATTTTTAACTTCCAGTTGGCCATATGGAATACCTTTAGGTTATGGTGCATTGTTTTTACCTTTCCCAGGGGATTCAATAAAATATGTACTTTTTCACAAATCAAGACAGGGTCAGTTTGCAATAGATCCAACGATTCTCTACTCTTCAACGATTGACATCAGCCTAGATGGGGGTTTGGGTAGTGTAGTTCTTAAAAATGACAGTATTTTTGCTGATACTTTAAGTTGGGGAATAAGTGCATGTAAACATGCAAATGGAAGAGATTGGTGGATTGTATGTATAAAGGATGGGAATCCCCAATCCTACACATTTTTACTCACACCACTTGGGATTGACACAATGCTTATCCAAAATTTTAGTTTATCCACAAATACTTATGGAAATGTGTCTCAATTGATATTTTCTCAAGATGGTTCGAAATTTATTTATAGTTCTCCAATGAATCAAAGTCCTAGTGGAAACTTAATTATTGCAGATTTTGATAGATGTACAGGTTTTTTTTCCAATATTAATTCTCTTTCCGTATCACCAGCAAGCTATTTGTTCGGACTTGCTTTTAGCCCTAATAGTGATTATGCATATACATGTAGTAGCTCAAAAATATATCAAATAGACACTGACAGCCTTACAGTAGACACAGTAGCCAGCTATGACGGATTCATCTCCCCTCCTGGACAAACTTGTTGTGCTACATCATTCTTTAATATGTACTTAGCCGCTAACGCAAAAATATATATCACCAGCGGCAGTTCGGTTCAGCATCTCCATGAAATGAACTACCCGGATAGTGCAGGGCTTGACTGTGATGTACAACAGCATGCCATTGATTTGGGAAGCTACCTTCACCTCAGAGCCGTCCCCAACCACCCCAATTACAACCTTGGTCCGGTTGTAGGAAGTGTTTGTGATACTTTAACCATAGGGATAGAAGAGCTAAAACACGATTTCAAATTTAGTATTTCGCCCAACCCTACAAGCGATGGGTACATTAAGCTGGTTTATCTCTTACCTCAAAATAAGAATGGGGTGTTTGAAGTTTACAATGTGACAGGGCAACGAGTATTTGAAATGAATTTACCCGCTTGGAGTACGCTTCAGTTTGTAAAAATGCCAGAGATGAGTAATGGTGTGTATACTTGTGTTATTAAAAGCGGATATGAAAGAGCGGGAATGAAATTGGTGTTGATGCGATGATATGAGAAGGCAACGAAGTAAAGTTGGTTAAAGAATATCAATTTTGGAATTGAGAACTTAGCACTTACACTCCCTTCACCGCCGAAACAAACCTGTCATTCGCAGATAAATCTCTGTAAATGCGTACATCTTCAAACAGCTCTACCTCAAGCAAGGCCGCAACATTTTCTGCATATTCCCTGTTGATCTCGAACCATAAATGTCCACCGGGTTTCAATTGCTTTTTTGCAAAGGTGGCAATGTACTTATAAAAGAGTAAGGGTTCGTCATCAGGAACAAACAAAGCAAGATGTGGCTCAAAGCCGGTTACGTTGGTATGGAGCGAAGCAAATTCATTCATGCAGATATAGGGCGGGTTACTGACAATGACATCCAGAGCGGGTAAGCTTACCCCCGGCATCGCATCTTTTAGCACATCCCATCGCAACCAGCTCACCGGTAAATCAAGCGCGGCACTGTTTCTCTCAGCCACTTTCAATGCAGCTTCAGAAACATCCGCACCGAAAACCCTTGCAGTTGGAAAAGCCTGTTTCAATGCCAATGCAATACAACCACTGCCGGTGCCAATATCGAGTAGGTTTCCATCGGCTGATAAAGGATAATCCTGAATGAATGCGATCAACTCTTCCGTTTCAGGTCGCGGAATCAACACGTCCTTACTCACTTCTATCCTCATCTCATTGAACCAGGTATATCCCAACACATATTGAACGGGTTCTGATTTTTTAAGTCGGGCGAGATCATTTACTAAAATACCGGTAAGTTCTTCATCGATCACTTCCAGTTCTTTCATCCTTAGCTCACTGAAAGAATATCCCAGCCGTTCCTGGAGCAGATGACTGGCTAACGCATTGGCTTCGGAACCCTCATAAATGTTTTCCAACTCCGCTTTCACCAAATTTAAAAAGTCTAAAATCGTCATAAAGCAAAAATACATTAAATCTTTCCTTCACAAAAATGCAGGGAGAACAATCTGTAATACTATTTTTGCACGCCGCCCATGTCCAACGATCAACTTTATATTCAACGCTGCTTACAATTAGCAGCCCTCGGGTCCGGACAGGTCGCGCCTAATCCCCTGGTAGGATGTGTTATTATTGCAGACGGCAAAATAATTGGCGAAGGCTACCACCGTCAATTTGGAGAAGCGCATGCGGAAGTAAATGCCATTGATGCAGTAAAAGATAAATCACTGCTTGGCAGAGCGACACTGTATGTGAATCTGGAGCCTTGTTCTCATTTTGGAAAAACTCCACCGTGTACGGATCTGATTATTTCCTCCGGTATCCGAAAAGTGGTGATTGGCATGCAGGATCCCTTTGCGGGGGTCAATGGAAGTGGTATCAGGAAATTACGAGAAGCAGGCATTGAAGTGATTTGCTCAGTTCTGGAAGATGAATGTCTCCTACTAAACAAACGTTTTGTTTGCGCTCATACCCGGAAAAGGCCTTATCTGATTTTAAAATGGGCTCAGAGCAGCGATGGCATTACCGGAAACGGAAAAGAAAGAGTACAAATCAGTAACTCCCTCAGTAAAATCATCGGTCATAAATGGAGAAGCGAAGAAAGCGGCATTCTTATCGGCGCCGGAACCGCTGCGATTGATGATCCTGAACTGAATACCCGGCATTGGCAGGGTGCATCTCCGGTAAGAATCATATTGGATCGATCCGGAAATCTTTGCGGGAAAAGCAATTTAAAAATTTTCGATGGCCAACAACGCACACTTATCTATACACAGCAGGAAAATTATAATTATTCCAACGCTGAAGTCATTCCCCTTTCGGCTTTCACGCCCTTCCTTCCTGCTCTCTTAAGTCATTTGCAACAAGCCGGTATTCATTCGCTCTTAGTGGAAGGAGGACCTCTTACGCATCGTCAGTTTCTGGAACAGCAACTTTGGGATGAGTGCCGGATTTTCATCAGCAACAAAATCATAGGTCAGGGTATTTCTGCACCGGCGATTCCGCAGGGAAAAATACATCTGACATCTATAGGCGATAATCAACTGTTCGAAATCGTTAATCAGCAGCCTGCATGAGTATCTCTTTCCTGATTACCATCACGATTGCAGCGACATTAATGGCATTATTATATGTCATCTTAAAATACTTTCAGCGGTTCGAAGTGAACAATGTGCATGGATTAACATTCAATTATATCACAGCTTCCTCCTTTTCGTTTTTTAATAATTACACACAAAGTGCAGCAGCGTTGGAGAATGTGGGCGATATCCTTATATATGCCTTCGGAATCGGTTTGCTCTTTATTGTCGTTTTTTATATTGCCACCTTAACCGCACAATATTCCGGAATTACCATCACCTCAATAGCCGGGAAGATGTCGATGATCATTCCGATTGCAGGAGGCATCCTTCTCTTCCATGAACTTTTAAACCCGGCGCGGATTATCGGAATCATCACTGCTTTGGCGGCTGTGGTATTGAGCAGTTATCCGTCGGCGCAGAAAGAAGAAGAAAGTACGGCGAATAAAAGACCCGTTTGGATTCTTCCTTTGTTGCTATTTATCGGAAGCGGCATGGTGGATCTTTGTATAAAATTATCAGAGCATTATTTAATCACGACGGAGAACCGAACACTTTTTATATCCCTTTTATTTGGTGCTGCCGGAATCATTGGGATACTCATGACCCTATTCAATTATTTCAAAAACAATATCCGGATTAAAGCCATCAGTATCCTTGGCGGCATTGTGCTGGGCATCACCAATTATTATTCACTCGAATTTCTCATCACCGCGCTATCCTTTCCTCAGGCCGACAGTTCTATGGTATTCTCTATCGCCAACGTCTTTGTCGTGCTGATATCCGTTATTTTTGCATTGGTGCTGTTCAAGGAAAAAATTAGTCGCATCAATTTTGCCGGTATCTTTCTGGCCATACTCAGCATCATCATCCTCGGTGCTTAAATGTTATTTGAAGATACCTATCATACCATTCAGTCTGCTGCCGCTTCAGAAGTCCGTGAACGGGGAAGTCGTTTTCTTGGACTGAGTTATCCGGTGAAGTCGGAGGAAGAAGTAAAAGCCCTGCTTCAAAAAGTAAAGAAAGAACATCCGCAAGCCAACCATCATTGCTATGCATTTCGTCTGACCACCGATCCCACAGTATTCCGTTTCAGCGATGACAGGGAGCCTTCGGGATCTGCAGGGAAACCTATTCTGGGTGCCATTCAATCGAAAGGGTTAACCGATATTCTCATTGTAGTGGTCAGGTATTTCGGTGGAACTTTATTGGGTGTACCCGGATTAATCTCCGCTTACAGATCGGCTGCCGCTCAGGTCATTGAACAATCTACCATTATTGAACAGACCATCAACGATAGCTTTGTTCTGACTTTTCCTTATGAGCTGATCAACGAAGTACATCATCTTTTAAAATTTTTTCCGCTACAAATTAAAAAGCAGGATTACAGCCAGCCGTGTACGATCATTTTCGATATTCGCAAAAAATTCAGCCCCGACTTCGAGAAGAAATTCAAAGAACATCCGAAGCTCAGCTATCAATCTACGCTTGAACCTATTTAACTATGCAACTCCTTAAGAATCTTTGCGGAATTCATGCGCCCAGTGGTGATGAAGAATTGATGCACGCCTTTTTGATAGAATACATTCAATCCAAAATGTGCAGTTGGGTACAGCAGCCGTTGGTAGTACATGGTGAAGATTTCCAGCATTGCATTGTACTCGTATTTGGAAAACCCAGAACCGCCGTTTATGCTCATATGGACAATATTGGTTTCCACGTGAGATATGACCGGGAACTGGTAAAGATAGGTGGTCCGAAAACGGTGAGTGGGTACAAGCTGGCAGGTACCGATTCGAAAGGTTACGTGGAATGTGAGTTGCATGTGAATGAGGAGGACAATAGTCTCAGTTATCAAAACAGCCGGCTCATCGATAGTGGTACTGCACTTAGCTTTAAGATGAATTTCAGAGAAGACAATCAATGGGTACAAAGTTGTTATCTGGATAATCGATTGGGTGTATATGTTGCATTAAAGCTGGCGGAAACGATGGAAGATGGCATCATCGTTTTCAGTTGCTGGGAAGAACATGGAGGCGGTTCTGTCCCCTATCTCACCAAATACATCTGGGAAAATTATAAAATCCGACAAGCCCTCATTGCTGACATTACCTGGGTGACGAATGGAGTACAGCCTGGGAAAGGTGTTGCTGTTTCCTTGAGGGACTCCGGGATACCGAGAAGAATTTTTATCAATAAAATATTACGTCTTTTAAAAGATGAAAACATCCCCCATCAACTGGAAGTAGAAAGTGCGGGAGGCAGTGATGGCAACGAAATACAGAAGCAACCCTACCCCATTGACTGGTGTTTTATTGGTGCACCCGAAGATTTTGTACATAGTCCGGATGAAAAAGTGAATAAGTCCGATATTGATGCTATGCTAAAAGCTTATACGATGTTAATGAAAGAATTATAGCATCCTTCGTTATTTAATTCTACAAAAAACAATATACTAACACATTTTTTTAGAAATAATTTCTGAGTTTTGACAGAAATTCCTCAGGAGCTTTACAGGGCTTATTCGTTTCACTACTCATAAAAACCAACGTTGTATGCGCCTCGCAAATTTTCTCTGATGAATCATTGTAAATTTCATAATTAACAACTATTCGAACCAAAGGCATTACCGGAATACAAGTTTTAATAAGTAGCACATCATCATAAAAGGCCGGCTTAAAGTACTTAACATTGTACTCATAAACGGGCAACAGAAAACCTTCCTCTTCCATTTTTTTATAGCTTATTCCAATTCCTCGCAATGCTTCCACTCGGGCTACCTCAAAATATGAAGCGTAATTACCATAATAAACATAATTCATGCGATCCGTTTCAGCATAACGAACTCTTATAGTAGTCTCGGTTTTAAACATAGTAAATTTTAAGCGAAGATGCTAAAAATAAAAATGCAAAACCAATAGTAATTTTTCTTTTCAATTTGTATTATTGTACAATGAAGGTGTCTTTGCAGCATTATATATTTTACATTGTGGTGGGCATACTACTTCAAGGATGCCATCCCAAAAAGCTAATCTACACCACCTCCAACCAACAATATATTTTTTCTGACCCTTCAAATAATCATATTGACACCGAAAATATGAGTTTTATCAGTTCTTACTCGGACAGTCTGAAAAAGACGATGAATACCATACTCGCAATTTCTGCGCAGGCTATGGTGAAAGAATTACCGGAAGGACTGCTTGGAAATTATTGCGCAGATGCTTGTCTGCACCAGGTCGAGCGCATTTGCAAGCAAGAGAATTATCCAACTCCCGACTTCCTCTTTCTAAACCATGGAGGCTTAAGGGCTTCATTGCCCCGGGGTAAAATCACCATTGGCAATGTATATGAGGTCATGCCCTTTGAAAATGAACTGGTCGTGCTCACGATGAATGGAACCGATGCCGATAGTGTGTTGCAACATATTGCATCCATGGGAGGAGCACCTGTTTCCGGTGTTCGGTTTTCCATCGACGGAAAGCGTGCAAAGGATATCACTGTAAATGGAACCGCATTATCTGCCACAAAAATTTACCATGTTGCAACATCTGATTATCTGGCAAATGGCGGAGATGGATTCAGTGTTTTAAAAAAATTTACTGAAAGAAAAATACTATCTTTGAAAGTACGGGAAGCGCTCCTTCTCGACCTCAAAAATTACGGAATGACCGGTGATTCTATAATTATTCAAAAAGATGGCAGACTTGTCAGGATACAGTAGAAGGACATTTCTCAGTCAATCTTTAAAGGCATTGCTGCTCGCCGGCATTGGAGGAATCAGCACGAATGTATTGGCCCTTCAGGGGTGGAAAAAGCTCACGGTATTACATACTAACGATACGCATAGCCGAATAGATCCATTTCCTGACAATGATCCGAAATTTCCGGGGATGGGCGGCGTTTACAGACGGATGAACCTCATCGAAGAAATAAGAAACGAAGGCCATCCGGTGCTGTTGCTGGACAGTGGAGATATTTTTCAGGGGACTCCCTATTTTAATCTATTTGGCGGAGAGGTGGAATTAAAGGCCATGAGCGCCATGAAATATGATGCTGCTACATTTGGGAATCATGATTTCGATAATGGCGTGGAAGGGCTGGTAAAGCAAATGCCGCATGCCAATTTTCCATTTATCAATTCAAATTATATTTTCGAAAATACACCCTTAGACGGAAAAGTAGAAAAATTTCGTATATTTGAGAGGGTCGGAATCAAAGTGGGAGTCTTCGGCCTGGGAATAGAACTTAAAGGACTTGTTGAAGAACGTCTTACAAAAAACATTATCTTCACAGACCCTGTTCCCTCAGCCAACTCCACCGCCCACCATTTGAAAAAAAACCTCAACTGCGATCTTGTCATTTGTCTTTCCCACCTGGGTTACAAATATGACCATACAAAAATTAGTGATGAATCCCTAGCCATGAACACAAAAAATATTGATTTAATTCTGGGTGGACATACCCATACCTTTCTTGATTCTCCTGCTATAGTAAAAAATACCGAACAAAAAAACGTGCTGATTGCACAAACCGGCTGGGGAGGTATACGAATGGGAAGAATTGACTTTTTGTTTGGGGAGAAGGGTCAAAAAATCACGCATACTTCCTCTACAGTAAAAATTTCTAAAAAGTCAATATGAAATAAATTTTTTTTTAAAATCTTTTTAGACAATATTTGCCGAGTACAATTTCAGTACGATTACAATTCATCAATTCATTCACTTATTTCAAATGCCTTCTGCAGGTATGCAAAAAGAAAAGGATTCTGTAATTAAAGAAAAATCAAGTGACCAGATATGGGAAAACTGTTTGAAATTAATAAAAGACAATGTAAATCCACAAAATTTTAAGACCTGGTTTGAACCCATTAAGGCGGTCAAGCTCGATCAGAATACTTTAACCATTGAAGTACCCAGCCAATTTGTATATGAATGGCTGGAAGAGCATTACATTGGCTTACTGCGAAAAACAGTGAAGAGGGAATTAGGTCCTGAAGGCCGGTTGGAGTATTCTATTTTGATGGAAACCTCCTCTCAAAACACTAAACCTTACACGGTTAAGATTCCTGCCAAGGGCAACAATGGTTTAAAGAATCCTTCTGTAACTATTCCTCAGCAAATCAGTGGTGGAATCAGAAATCCATTCATCATTCCCGGTCTGAAAAAGATTGATATTGATTCTCAACTCAATTCCAATTACTCCTTTGAAAATCTGGTAGAAGGTGATTGCAACAGACTCGCAAGATCAGCAGGTTATGCAGTAGCGCAGAAGCCGGGTGGTACTTCTTTTAATCCACTCCTTATATATGGTGGTGTAGGACTTGGTAAAACACATCTTGCCCACGCGATTGGTATCGAGATAAAAAACAATTTTCCCGGTCAAACGGTGCTGTATGTTCCGAGTGAAAAGTTCATGCATCAGTTTGTTGATTCTGTGAAGAATAACAGTCAGAATGACTTCGTTCATTTTTATCAGATGATGGATGTGCTGATCATTGATGATATTCAGTTCTTTGCGGGAAAGGAAAAAACACAGGATGTATTCTTCCATATTTTCAATCATTTACATCAAAACAACAAACAAATTATTCTTACTTGCGATAAGCCTCCTGTAGATTTACAAGGGATGGAGCAACGCCTGCTTTCTCGCTTTAAATGGGGTCTTGCAGCTGATCTTCAGATTCCGGATCTGGAAACCCGCATTGCGATTTTAAAGAAGAAAATGTATGTGGATGGTATTGAACTATCCAATGAGATTACCGAATATATTGCACTGAGCATCACTAATAATATACGTGAACTGGAAGGTGCTTTGATTTCGATTATCGCTCAGGCTTCACTCAATAAGAAGCCGATTACCATTGAACTTGCCAAGCAAATGATTGACAAGTTTGTAAAAAATACTGTCCACGAAATTTCCATCGATTATATTCAGAAAATCGTATGTGATTATTTCGAACTTCCTCTTGAAGTCCTGAAATCAAAAACACGTAAACGAGAAGTCGTTCAGGCCCGTCAGTTGGCGATGTATTTCAGTAAGCAATTTACCAAATCTTCTCTTTCCAATATTGGAATGCATTGCGGTGGTAAAGACCATGCTACCGTGCTTCACGCCTGCAGAACGGTAAACAACCTCATTGATACTGATAAAAAGTTCAAAGCGCAGGTTGTTGATCTTCAGAAAAGAATTAATCTCTCCCGATAAACAAGTAACACCTAATATTAAGAAGTCCTGACATCCCCTCAGGACTTCTTTCATTTAAATCCATCGCATGAATATTCTAATGGTTTGCCTTGGCAATATTTGCAGGTCCCCGCTGGCAGAAGGAATAATGATAGAGAAACTCCGGAAAGCCGGAAAAAACTACTTCGTGGATTCAGCGGGTACCGGTGGATGGCATTCTGGAGAATCTCCTGATCAGCGATCGATTACAATCGCTGCAAAGCATGATATTGCGATAGATCATCAAAGAGCCCGGAAAATCCATATCGACGACTTTAAACGCTTTGATTTAGTCCTTGCTATGGACAGTAGTGTTTACCACGATTTAATAAAAATAGCGCCTCCGGAATCCCAAAATAAGGTACAACTCTTTCTAAAATATGCCGGTATGGGTGACCGCGATGTGCCTGATCCCTGGTACGGTGAGGCAGAAGATTTCCGGAAGGTTTTTGACCTGATTGATACGGCCTGTGAAAATATTGCTCATAAACTATTGACTAATAATAGTTAAAAGAAAAACAACCTTGTAATTTCCTCCTTTCCACGGATGTATATTTCTTATATCTTTGCAATCTGAAAATTAAATTTCTTCAAAGTCCATGTCGGAAGAGAAAAAACAAGGTATTGAAATCGCTGAAAGCATAGATAAAGCAGAAGCGTACGTTCATGAAAACAAGAAAAGTTTAAGCATTATTGGCGGCGTAATCGTTGCGGTAATACTTGCTTACTTTGGATACAATCAATTTATTGTAAAGCCACAGGAAGAAAATGCTCGGAATGACATGTTCTTTGCTGAACAATATTTTGCGCAAGACAGTTTCGCACTCGCTATAAATGGAGATGGCTCCTATCCCGGCTTTCAGGAAATCGTTGAAAACTACAGTTCAGCTCCTTCCGGAAATCTTGCTCAATATTACCTTGGCATGAGTCTCTTGCAAAAAGGTGAATATGAAAATGCGATTGAAACATTAAAAAATTACGATGCAGAAGATGATATCACCGGTGCATTGGCGCTTGGTGGAATTGCCGGAGCATATGTTGAATTAAATCAACTGGATGAAGCACTCTCTTTTTACAAGAAAGCTGCAGATTGGGATGAAAATAATTTCAGCAAGCCACTCTTCCTCATGAGAATGGGATTCGTGAATGAGCAGAAGAAGGATTATGCTTCTGCCATTGAAATTTACAATCAGATCAAACAAGATTATCCTTTAAGCTCTGAAGCAAGAGATATTGATAAATATATTGGCAGAGCAAGTGCTTTAGGAGGAATTAATCCGGCAGAATAAATGTCTTCAGCACACCAATCACTTTCCTTTTTACCTCAAGATTTACCCAATGCCGGACCCTATCAGTTCGGCATTGTCGTTGCTGAGTGGAATTCAGAAATAACCGAAGCACTTTTAGCCGGGGCTCAGGATGCATTAACACGTGGAGGAGTATTAGCTGATAAAATAACCGTGATCAATGTTCCCGGGAGTTTTGAATTAACTGCGGGTGCATCCCTACTTCTTCCCTCCGAAAAATTTGATGCTATCATTTGTTTGGGTTGCGTTATTCAGGGAGAAACCAGACATTTTGATTTTATTTGTCAGGCGGTCGCGTTAGGATTAACGGAGCTGACTATCAAATACAATAAACCTGTCATTTTCGGAGTGTTGACTACGGACACTTTAGATCAGGCAAAAGAGAGAGCAGGTGGTAAATATGGCAATAAAGGATTTGAAGCCGGAATCACTGCAATTAAAATGGCCTCATTATATTCTGAAAATGTGACTAAGTAGTTGCTCTTCTGAGACGAATTTTATCTTTTAATACCTGAAACAATTCTTTTGCTGTAAATGGTTTTCCTAAGTGTGCATCCATTCCCGACATCAAACTTTTTTCAATATCCTCTTTAAAAACATTTGCGGAAACCCCAATAATTGGGATGGATATATTTCCCGACTGACGAATCACCATAGCGGCCTGATGACCGTCCATCACAGGCATCTGAATGTCCATCAACAGGGCATCATATGATTTTAGAGTCAACGCTTCCACAGCTAACTTTCCATTTTCAACCAGGGTCACCTCACAGTTCATCGACTCCAGCACTTTTCTTATCAGAAGTTGATTGATCACATTATCCTCTGCAACAAGGATATTTAATTTACTCTCGAATACACCATCATTACTATGATTGAGTGTCGGTGCTTTGGCAGTATAATGCCCTCTCTTCACTTTAATAGTGAACCAAAAATCAGAACCGGGGTTGCCATTCATAGAAAGACGTCCCGGACTATGTACTCCGGATGTCCCACCCATTAGTTTTGCCAATTCATTATTAATTGCCAATCCCAATCCTGTGCCACCGTACTTGCGGGTGGTAGAACTATCTGCTTGAGTAAATGCTTTGAAAATATTTTCCTGCTTATCTTCAGGAATTCCAATGCCTGTATCAGATACTGTAAATCTAATAGTGAGATCATTTCCATCCGGCACGCTGATCTCATCTAAGGAAATATCGACCATTACATAACCTGTCTTTGTGAACTTCAGTGCATTGGACAAGTAATTTATTAATAGCTGCCGGGTGCGATAAGGATCCCCCAATACATTAGCAGGAATTTCAGGAGTACAATGCACTTTTACATCAAGCCCTTTCTCCTTCGCCTGAAGCAGATAGGGAACTATCGCCTCATTCACCATTTCTCTTAGCTGAAAATTGGTAGCTTCAATATCTAATTTTCCGTGTTCGATTTTATTGAAGTCGAGAATATCATTCAACAGCACTAACAAATTATCACCGGAATTTTGAATATGTTTCAGATATTCCTTTTGCTGCGGGACATTACACTCCTTTAAAAGAATTTGAGTAAATCCTAAAATACCATTCAATGGAGTTCGGATTTCATGGCTCATATTTGCGAGAAAAACACTCTTTGACTGATTCGCCATTTCTGCATTCTCCTTGGCTTCCATTAGCTTGAAAGCGGCCTTCTTGTATTTTGAATTATCGAATACAGTACCTGCGACTAAAACTCTCTCCCCTGAATCATTCATCATCGGAACCGCACGAGCGTTAAAGTACTTTTGCTGATCAATTCCATCCGTAATACTAAATTCAACTTCTG